>JAUWJN010000042.1 GCA_030607655.1 bacterium | reverse complement strand
CTAAGTTCCTCATAGACCTGATTATAATACAGGGCGTTTTCCACCGGCGTGTTAGCCGGGATCTGGTTGCCCACGGCCATAAAGAAGCCCGGATAGTCTTTCCCAATGTCCATACACCGCTGCACCTCGGCACGGATGTCCTCCTTCGTCCCGCTCAGCAGTATCCTGGTGTCAGCGTTGCCCACGAAGGAGTGCGTCTTGCCATACTTATCCGCAATGTACTGCATGTCAGTGGTAGGTTCCATAACAAAGCCATTGACACCACAGTCGGCAATGTCATCAATGAACTCTGTGTAATTGCCGTCAGAGGTGAAGAGGATGATCTTGCCCGCCTTCACCAACGGCGCGACCTGTCGCTTGATGTTGGGAAAGACGTATTGGCGGTACCAGTCGGGATGGAATATAGCCCCCTCGTTCCAGACAGTGTCGTCGTGAACCATTACCACCGGGCTGCTCGACTCCGCCAGAACGTCAAAGAACTGCTGTATCCACGATGAGTAACGGTTGGCGACTTCGCCAAAGCCCTGGGGATCCAGTCCCGCGGCGGTGAGCAGGAGGTCCCATCCGAACAGATCAATCAGGCCAGAGACCATCGTGACATACACCCCCGTCATGTTGACACAATCCGGCCACCGCTGACAACTATTCTTGTACTGCCCCTCATAGAGGTTTAATATATCTTCCTTGTCCCAGGCAGGAAGCAGCTCCCACGGGTCGAAGCACAGCACATCTTCGGGCCCCTCGAAGAAAGACCCAATGTCATCTGAATAATCCACGCCCCCCGCCGCATAAACCGCAGGGCCCATGCTCGTACGAATATCGCCGAACACGCCTCCGCCTATCGTAGTCGCCCACATAAAATCGTAGTTCCAGGCTTTGACGAATGCTGCCGAGGCTTGAGATTGGATCTCGGAGGGACTTTCGACTGAGACCTCCATACCAGTGACTGCCCGGATTAGATCCCAGTGACCTTCAGCCGAGTACTCCGTACGCGGTACCGTGTTCGTCATCTGCAGATTAAGGGCGGCCATACCTCGTTCATAGCTCATAGTGGGACCCCATCTCAGTAAAGAATTCACCGGCCGGGCTGCTAATCTGGCACCAAGTGGGGGGCAAATGGCTCCAGGTAGTCCCGCCAGACCTCGTTCTGCAGCGCCTGGCGCATAGTGGCGAAGCTCAGATAGGGGATGAACCGGGGGCGGGAGGGCTTGCGGATTAACGACATATCCGCCTCCCGCGGGGTACGGTTCCGCTTGCGGTTGTTGCACGCCATACAACATGCTACCAGATTATCCCAATCGTGGCGGCCACCGCGCTCGCGGGGTATCACATGGTCCACTGTCAGATGCTTGCTTCTCTTTCCGCAATACTGACAGGTATGCCGATCGCGGGCCATTAAGCTCTGCCGGGATAACTTTACCTCGGGCAAGGGCCGCTTAATCTGGCGGGCGATACGTATCACCGAGGGCATCGGTATAGTCACGCTGGGCGAATGCAATACCCGTGAGTCGTGCTCCAGCATTAGTGCTTTACCCACGTATACCAAGCTTACCGCGCGCTGCCATGCACAAATGTTCAGCGGCTCATAATTCTGATTAAGAACTAAGACTTGTCCATTCATAGCAACATCCCGTCAGCCGGTACGTTTGGCCAATAATAGAAGACCCGCCATCTTCAGTGACTAGCGGGCTTTCCATCAGCGATTAGCTGCCGTCGGGCCACATCGCACCCGCATATCCGAAACTGATGAATCTCGGTGAATTCCGCGCTCTCCATAGGGGATTTGCCTCTCTGTCTGTGCCACGCCACCTGTATAGGACGTATAGTACCAAAAACTCAGCGTGCCGTCAAGTGGCTTGCCGTCATCCAGTAAACCGTTCTCATAGGAAGGGATACTCATCATACACTGAGAAGTATCCATAGTAGAGGCGGTGGTGTCCAGCTCGTGACTGTGCCATCGAGTTACCAGGCAGGCAAGCCGCCGGGAGGTAAGGTGATTGACGGTCGAATCGAAAGCCTTCGTTTATTACGGGCCGAAAGATGTACGCACCGAGACCCGCCAGATAGACTGTGGGCCCGAAGACTTGCTGGTCAGAGTCAGACTTTGTGGCCGCTGCGGGACTGACGTAACCATATATCACCACGGCCACCGCCGTGTTGACCCGAATGCGCCGGTGATCCTGGGCCACGAACTGGTGGCCGAGGTGGTAGAGGTGGGCGAGCAGGTCAAGAACCTGTCCGAGGGCATCGGCTACAAACAGGGCGAGCGACTTACACCCGAGTATCTGGACTTCCGGCCCGGCGAGCGCATCACGGTGCAAGCCCGCATCGCGCGCTACCGCGGCGGGCTCATGCTGGTCGCTGAGCCTATAGATAATTTGAGCTTCTACTTTGATGCCGGCTATAGTCAATATATGCGGGTGCCGCCGGTAATGATTCGTTCGGCTTCAGTACTCCGCGTGGCCGACAGTATCTCTGACGAGGCCGCGGCCCTGGTCGAGCCCACCGCTTGCGCGCTTGAATCAATATTCTCCACGCCCCACCCTACCGGCGTAGACGCCCAGGGACGTCATCAACTACGCGCCGGCATCCAGCCCGGCGGGCGCGTATGTGTAATCGGCTCTGGCACCGTCAGCCTCATCTACGCCCGGTTGGCCCAGATCGAAAGCGCTGCGGAAGTGTATGTGCTAGTCCGTTCGCCTGAAAAGGAAGCACTAGTACGCCAGCTATTGGGCTCACAGGTCACTGCGGTAAACGTCGCCAACAAATCCCAGGAGCACATTGTGGCCGAACTGCGCGAACGCACCGACGGCTATTTGTTTGATGACGTTATCGTCGCCTGTGCTGACCCGGCTGCCCAGCGCCTGATGCTGGAGTTGTACTCCCCGGAGGGATATGCCACCGGCGCTTGCTTTGGCGGCACCCATCAATTGGTGGATCAGGCCAACGTGGACAGCCACCATTACCGTATGGCCACCACTATCGGGACCAGCGGTTGCTCGACGCGCACTATGGAGACCGTGCTGCGCTGGCTAGAGGAGAGTAGGCTGTCTTTGGAGGGGTTTGCCTCACCCAAGCTGTGGACCCTGGAGAATTCACCTGATGAGTTCTTCACAGCTACGGGCGACGGCCGCAAACCCATGCTTAGGCCCTGGGGGCAAGAGCAATGAAGGCAATAGTGTTCGGCGCGGGTGGAGTGGGCTTGGGTTTCCTGGGTGAGCTGTTGACGCAGTCGGGATACCAGCCTACCTTTGTTGACGTTGACCAGCAGGTCGTGGCCGCCCTTAATAGGTATAGCAGCTATACATTCAACAAAATCGGTGACGGCATACAGACAGTACGAATAGATGGCGTCCAAGCCATTGACACGGAGGATCCTGCGGGTCCCAAACAGCTATCCGCAGCCTTTGAACAAGCGCAAGTAGTGTTTACCGCAGCCGGAGCTCGGGCGCTGCCGGCTATTGGTAGCGCATTGGCTCATAGCTTAAGAACAGTCCGATTCGCTTGCTCACCTTTGAATGTATTCTGCTGTGAGAATCATCATAACGCGGCCTTAGCTCTCAGGCAGGCCACCGAAGAAGCCCTCAGCGCAGACGCCAAATTGATCAGCCAGCTTAGATTTGTGAATACTGTGGTCGCCCGAATGTGCCAGCGGTTAACCACTGCCGACCGCGATCTAACACCGTTGACGGCAGAGACCGACATCGTCATCCTGGCCGAAGCCTATAGCCTGCTGCCCGTAGACGGTGACACAGTAGCCGAACCCCGGCCGGTTATATCTGGGGTGGAGTATTTTCCTGCGCCCGAATTCGAAGCCTGGGACAAACGCAAACTATTTGCCCACAACGGTACACACGCCTTGCTAGCCGTACTGGGCAAACTAAGGGGCTACCGTTACCTCTATGAGGCCGCTCAGGATGCAGAGATTGATGCCGTAGCGCGAGGGGCGATGTGGGAAGAAGTGGGTGGGGCACTAGTCAATGGATATTCCCAGTGGTTCTCGACCGCAGACTACGATGCCTTTGCTACAGATTTGTACGGCCGGCTGACAAGCCGCGACTTTGCGGATGCCGCTGCGCGCGGCGCCCGAAATACCCTCCGCATGATACAGCCTGAGGATGGCCGGTTGAGCCGAGCGACGCAATATGTAGCCGCGCAAGGCATCCTGCCCCGCCGCCTCTGTTTGGGTATTGCCGGGGTGCTGCGGCTTAATGGAATTGCCGCCCCTGATATCACGACAGTGCTACAGCCGGCCGACGGCGGACTGAGCGAGGATATTGTGGAGCTTGTTACGGCAGCCTATACGGCCATATGCCGGTGGCAGGACGGCGCAGGCAGCCTGGCCGACTTTACGAAGCATAACAGCAAACGAGGTGTCACTTAATGCCTAAGCCGATATCTCTGGGCGCTAACATCGTCACACACCCAGACGAGGTAGCGGAAATCTTCGATAGAATGCGAACCCTGGGCATCGCCCTGCCGGCCCTCTGCACGGAGAACTCGTGGACAACCTATGCGGCTGTCAGCGCTGCTGACGAGTTGGCTACCGAACTTGGGGTAACCGCCATACCAGTAGCGGTTTCTACTACCGGCCATTACCAGATCCGTTCGCAACTGCTCCAGTACCTGCCCGAATGCACTACCACTCATCCGGATCCAACCCTCAGAGCACTGGACAGCTTCATCTGGGACCTGGATGCCGCGGTGAGCCAGGCCAGCCACAAAGTGCAGGCGATTACCCACCTGGATCACGGCGACCCCGACCGGGATCAGGCGCTGATCGAATATGGACTGAAGAACGGTTTCTGGGGCACGATTATGTATGATTGCTCGGCCCTGCCGCTAGAGGACAACATCCGGCGGACGGCCGCCTTTGTCACGCAGACCGCCGGACGCACCCTCGTGGAGGGAATCGTGGACCAGCTTTACGAGGCTGGTACCGGCCACATTCAGGACCGTCTCACCCAAGTCAGCGACGCGCTGCACTACTGGGAAGAGGTCCAACCATATCTGATGGTCGCCAACCTGGGCACCGAGCACCGCGCCACTCAGGTGGACTATCAGCCTGAGTATCACCCCGAACTGGCTCAATCAATCACCCAAGCTATCGGCAGCCCGGTGCTAGTCCTGCACGGCACCTCCTGTCTGCGTGATGAAGACCTGGGTCGGCTGGCCAGCGACGGGATAATCCGGGTTAATGTCTGGACCAAACTGGAGCGGGAAGGCGCTCAGGCACTAGCCGCCTACGTCACCGAGCACTTACCGGAGCTCACTACCCACCAGAATCTGGACTACTTCCCTATTAACCGCTGCCGCGAAGTATGGATGGCAGCAGTTAAGGCGACTATGAAACAGTATATGCGAGCCTTCGGATACAATCGGCTAACGGAGACCTAGGACAGGCTTTCAGAATGCTACAGACCAGCCTTACGCTTCTCTTAACCTAATTCTTGTACAAGGCGGCATGGTAATGACCAAGGAGGAGCAAGTCCCACTGCGTCAGATAATAGCTACGGCCGCTCATGGAGCGTGAATGGCCTTCCTAGTAGGTTATTTGATTGCCGTCTTCTCATTTATAATGCGAGATGTGCTCCTCAGCTATGCCCCCGAATTTCTGGCACAATTACGCGGAGTATCGGCGGCCGCAGTTGACGAGATATGGTTTGCCTTCCTGTGTCTCTGGAAGATGGTCACCGGCATCTTCTTGCTAGTTGCCGTAGCGCTGTCGTCGTGGTGGCGGGCTTTCTAGAGCCACGGTGCGGCGGCCAGAGGAACACCCAATGAAGCCATGCCAACTGCGCTCAGCCGGCGGAGTATTGATTACTCTGGTGGGCAAGACGCCTTATACCGTGGTGTTGCACCGGCGGAATCCTGATGAATGGCGTCTACCAAAGGGTAAACTCCGCGCCGGCGAGACACCGCAGCAGGCCGCGGTTCGGGAAGTAGCGGAGGAAACTGGTATAGGTACTAAGGCGCACGAGTTGTTGGGCACGGCAGAATATGAATATCGTGAGCCCCAAACCGACCAGATGGTGTACAAACAGGTGACATTCTACCTGATGCCCCTCCCCGAGCAGCAAAGTATTCAGATAGAAACTAGGACCTTCGCGGAGGGGTTATGGCTGCCGGTGCCAGAAGCTATAGAGTTGCTGACCTTTCCGGCCGAGCGCCGTATCGTGCAGCAGGCTGTAGCCCGGTCGGCCCGGCAATCTGGGTAGTAAGAGAAGCTTACTGCCGGCGCAGCCACACTACAAAATTGAACTCCGGCACTCGGTGGTCAATGACAAACTCTACGGGCTCACGAGTCCCCAGGTATGAAGTACGCTCTACCAACAGCAGCGGGGCCCCCACCTTCACCTTCAGATGTCTAGCATCACGCTGCCCGGCCGCGGTAGCCGTGATTGTCTGGTGCGAAGCAACGATGACAATCTCATACTCCGCTCGCAGCACCTCCGAGAGGGCCTCCTTGCTACCTAAGCCGCGTTCGACTATTCCCGGGAGTTGACTGGTCAGAAAATACCCACTCTGCAGGCATAGCGGCCGGCCGTCAGCTTCCCGGACACGCTCAATGTGCACTAATTTGTCAGAGGCTTGAGCCTTCAACTGCTCAGCGGCCTGGGGTTGCTGCTGAGCATCTATTTCCTCAATGGCCAATACAATCGAGGAAGGCTCACGCCCACTTTCCCGCATTTCCCGAGTGAAACAGGGAATGCGGTTAGCCTCGTTAATCTCCTCAGACAGAGGCGTAATATCTAGTACATAGGTGCCTCGCCCCTGGCGGGTAGAAACTATTCCCCGTTCCTCTAATTCTCGCAGGGCCTGTTTCACTGGTGCCAGACTAACCTCAAAATGATCAGCTAGTTGTTGCTGAGTAGGCAGCTTATCACCTGGGGATAGACGGCCGGCGCGAATCTGCTGTTCCAGTATATGTATAATCTGAGCATAAAGTGGCTCTTTATTGTGGGCGGAAAGCTGGCGCAATTGTAAGTCGGACACAGTTCTCTCTCCTTAGTATGAATAGTATAAAGCTAGGTACTAACTATATTTAGTATACCCTATTGCGAGCTACCTGTCAAGCCCTCCCATTAGGCACCTACGGGCCGAGCGAAGGTTGTTAGGCCTCGCCTCCCATACACTGGCACAGGCCGAAAGGGTCCAACTCAACCAATGGGCCATACGGCTTTCTCTAGGCTATCTCCTTTGCTCTTCCGTCTTTCTATATGTTTACACCGGCGTTACTGATTGTTGTCCTTGATGTGTTCAAGATAGGCCGATGGGTATCCGATACTAGCAGTGCGACGGCAAGATAGTAGCCGAAGTGATCCGATGCTCAAATAACCAACAAGGAGGAGATAAAGATGTTAAAGAGACTATGGACTGACGAGGAGGGGCTGACCACGGTAGAGTACGCGCTGTTGCTGGTGCTAATTGTGGCCGCAGCAGTCAGTGCCTGGACACTGTTAGGCACTCAAGTCGCCACCCAAGTGGGCGACGTAAAAGATACCCTGGCCGGAACCTCAAGCTGATAACCAACCCAGGGCCTGCCGTTAGCTTAGTACTGCCGGCAGGCCCGATGCGTCCGGGGAGCGGGAGAGGCCCCCCGCTTCCGCTCTCCGGCACTCATTAGCTTCCACCGTTGCCGTACTTAGAAGATACTATGAGTATTGAAATCATAACCACAGTTATAGTATTGATAACCGCAACAACTGCGGCAGTTACCGACTTACGTTGGGGCAAAGTGCCCAACTGGTTGACAATTCCGGCATTGGTCGGGGGGGTGCTTATTGGCACTTTGGCAACCGGTACAGTAGGGCTACTGATGAGCTTGGCTGGGGTGGGTCTGGCTATGGTTCTTTGGATTGTCACCTTAGCTCTAGGTGGGCTCTTAGGGGGCGGTGACATAAAACTGCTAGCGGCCCTCGGTGCCCTAAAGGGACCACGGTTTCTAATCTGCGTGTTGGTCATCAGCATAGGTATAGGCGGTCTCATGGCGGTTATAACTGCGCTGCGCCATCGGGTTCTGGGGACGTCACTACAGCGGCTGTTTAGAGGATTAGCCAGTGCTTTTGTCCGGCAAATTCCTACCCAAATAGGCAATGAAAGCGGAGCACTTCGTCTTCCGTATGCGGCGGCAATCGCCGCCGGGACAGTGGTAGGGTTAGTTTATTGGCGGATGTAACGCCGCGGGTAACCGTTATGAGAGCGACAATACAATCTAGAGCGTCTAGCAAAATGAGAGCCGATCAGGGCACCGCAACGGTGGAACTGGCCCTCGTCGCCCCCATATTGCTGGTCCTGCTGTTTGGCATCGCTGAGTTTGGCCTATTGTTCAAGGACTTGCTGATACTCAATAATGCAGCTCAAGCGGGCTCGCGGGCGGCGGCGCTTGGTGCCACTACGACTACTATCGCCGACACTGTTTTGAATGCAGCGGCGCACCTTAACACCGAAGATTTATCAATCACTCAGCAATATGGTACCTACAATGAGGAGACCCAAACTTGGAGTTGGGTGGACCTGGGTGATGCGGAGGGCCATAACGACGCTCCCGCCGGAGCTCAAATAAGAATAGCACTCGCCTATGCGCACACGCTGGTCGCAGCCGGATTGTTTCCCAGCTTAGGCGATGAGGAGGGCGGCTCGACCATAACTGTTACCGCGGCCTCAGTAATGCGCCGCGAATAGCCGATATATCACAGTGCGGCCCAGGAACACTATACAACGGCTAACGTAATCATCTCTATTTGCGAGGTTATGTCCAATGATACAGGTGCTGATAACTGAGCCCGAACCGGGAACCACCGAGGGTATCCGCCACGTATTGCTTGACGCGGACGAACTGGATATTGTCGGCTTTGCCCAGGATGGCCTGGAGGCAGCACAGATGGCCATCCAGACGCAGCCCGATGTCCTGATAGCTCACGCCGACCTGCCGGCCGTCAACGGATACGATGTCTGTAAACTGGTCAGCCTGGCGGCGCCTAAAGTAGCTTGCCTGCTTTTGGTAGATGACGATATGCCCGACACAACAGCCCGGGCGATGCAAGCCGGAGCCCGAGCCATTCTGTCACCTGACTTTACTTCCCAGAAGCTACTGGATACTATCACGGATTGTGCTCAGGTCAAAGAAATCGCGGCATCTAAAGAGTATCAGATTGTTACCGACCCCGAGCAGATGCCTATCACCATCGGACTTATTTCCGCTAAAGACGGCGTAGGCAAAACAACCCTCGCCACTAATCTCGGCATCTTATTCGCCCAGCGGTTTCCCGACCAAGTGGTCCTAATGGATATGTATGCCCAATTAGGGGACGTCAGCGTATCCCTGAACCTGAAGCCGCGGGGGAGTCTAGTAGATTTGGCCACCTATGCTGACGAACTGGACCACGATCTGGTAGAAGGTGCACTGGCCACCCATAAAAGTACGATGAGAGTGTTGGCGGGTTCAACTATGCCGCAACCCGTACCACTGGACGCCATTTCGGTCCCCTACATTGCCTCCTTGCTCGGTACCCTGCGGCGCAATTATCGCTTTGTATTCTGTGACCTGCCGCCTGTGTTGTGGTCGGGCAGTCTGTATATATTATCCCGGTGCCAGCATCTGATTGTTGTTGCCAATCTGTTTGAGCTGACCACCATCCGGGACACAGCAAATTTGGTAAGGATGATAGTAGATGGCGGTCACGTCACCCGTAAAGCTATCAAATTAGTAGTCAATCGGGCCTCCCCCAAGGATCGCTTCAGCGTTGGTGACCTGCAAGAGACCGTAGGTATCCCGGTTAGCTTTCAAATACCCAATGACATAGAAGCTGCCGTAACCGCGGCTAACAAGGGTGAAGCCTTTGTGTTGACTCAACCCAAGGCACCTCTATCGCGCAGTCTGGGGGAATTAGCTGACCTGTTGCTTCAAGCCACTGAGCCGATGGAGCAGTCTGACACAGACACACCTGACTGGAAGGCCGCCTAATTACCTGGCGACGGGACCATGCTGAGTGCCAATCTAATCCGGGCCATTGGCCAACATACTGAGTATTAGGAGTGAGTTGAATGGCAGCACCACAAACTAGGACCGCCTGGAAGGGCCGCTATCTTGAGGAGGCTAAGCAACAAGAGGCGGAAAAGCAGCTACAAATAAGGGATGAAATACATCAGACTCTCTTGGATAACGCTGATTTACAAATCCTACAGAGTCTGTCTGATGACCAGCTACTTGAGCGCATCCAAGCAACTACGGCCCAGGTGGCTGAGCGCCGCCGTCTTACCCTTACCGCCAAGATACGACAGCAACTTTACTCCGAGGTTATAGCCGAGCTGCGCGGCTACGGGCCATTACAGGTCCTGTTGGATGACCCTACTATAACCGAGATAATGGTTAATGGCCCCCGGCAAGTTTATGTGGAAAGAGGCGGAAAGCTCTATAACACCGGTGTAGCTTTCACTGACGACAGTCATGTCCGCCGAATTATCGAGAAGATAATCTCACCACTGGGACGGTGGATAGATGAAAGTTCGCCTATGGTTGACGCCCGGCTGCCCGACGGCTCCCGGGTAAATGCCATCATCCCCCCCTTGGCTGTCACTGGCCCGTGTATTACTATTCGTAAGTTCGCTAAGGATCCACTCACTCCTGGTGACCTAGTAGGCTTTGATACTCTGACCGAGCAGATGACCCAGTTTTTACGCGCCTGTGTGGAGGCCCGGCTCAATATCATAGTCTCGGGCGGCACCGGCAGCGGCAAGACTACCACTCTCAATGTCCTTTCTTCCTTTATCCCTCCGGGCGCCCGCATCGTAACAATCGAGGATGCGGCTGAACTCCAACTGCGTCAGGAGCATGTGATCACTCTGGAGAGTCGGCCACCGAATCTGGAAGGAACGGGGGGAGTTACTATCCGCCACCTGGTGCGCAATGCCCTGCGAATGCGGCCCGATAGAATTATCGTCGGCGAGGTCCGCGGCGGGGAGGCTTTGGATATGCTACAAGCGATGAACACCGGTCATAATGGCTCCTTGACTACTGCCCATACCAATAGTCCCCGCGATACCCTATCTCGCCTGGAAACCATGGTACTTATGGCCGGGACGGAACTTCCTTCCCGCGCCAGACGGGAACAGCTAGTGAGCGCATTCAACCTCATAATACACCAGAGTCGGTTTCGTGATGGTACCCGTAAAATAACGCATATCACCGAAGTACAGGGCCTGGAGAACGAGACCATTACCCTTCAAGATATCTATTGCTATAAACAACACGGTGTAGACGAAGAGGGCAAGGTCATTGGCGAACACACTTACACTGGTCTGCGACCGCGGTTTGCTGATAACCTGCTAACCCAGGGAGTTGAACTGCCTGCCGAGCTATTTGAAGCTTGGGGCTAAAGGTAACCGATATGACACCCGTCATATACACAGCGGCAGTATTTATTCTTCTCACCAGCGGCCTCTACGCGGCCTTCGTCGCGTTGGCGCCTGCCAGCAACGTTCAGGAACGCCGCCGACTGACTCAGATGGCACCGACAACGTCCACCGTGCGGGGTCCGAACTTGGGGCGACGTTCCGACCTCGCGCCCCAAGTCACCATATTACTTCGCGCCCTAAATCTACACGACCGAATACAGTGGGAACTATTGCGAGCGGGATTGCTCTTGAAACCCTCCGAGATAACCACCCTGTGTTTAGCCATCGGCGGTGGTACGTTTCTAGTTAGCTCTCTCTTAACCACCCGCTTGAGCAGTCGTCTGATACTATCAGTCTTTGCTATGATAACTCCCTGGGTCTATGTGATGATGCGCAAGGGGCAACGTAGCAAGCACATCATCACTCAACTTCCGGAGGCGCTCCAATTGATAGCTTCTTCCCTGCGTTCCGGCTTCTCTAT
>JAUWJN010000194.1 GCA_030607655.1 bacterium | reverse complement strand
CCGCATTGTGGCCGCCAAAGCCAAACGAGTTGGACATTGCCATCTCCACCGACGCCGGGCGCGGCTGGCCACGAACTATATCCAGGCTATCGGCAAAAGCTTCGTCGGGGTGCTCGCAGTTGAGAGTATGGGGGATAAGGCCCTCGCGGATAGCCAGCAGACACGCCACTAGCTCCGAGGCCCCCGTCGCCCCCAGTTGATGACCGTGGATAGGCTTGGTGGATGAGATGGGTACAGTGTCGCCGAACATATCGGCCAGACCTTTGGCCTCCATAGCGTCGCCCTCCACGGTCCCCGGGGCATGAGCATTGACGTACTGGATATCGGCCGGGGTCAATCCCGCTTCCTGGAGGGCGGCTTGCATGGCCAGGTAAGCTCCCCGGCCATCGGGGCGCGGCGCGGTCACATGGTAGGCATCGCTACTCATTCCATAGCCAACAATTTCCCCCCAGATTGATGCTCCTCGCCGCCGGGCATATTCCAGTTCTTCGAGAATGAGAATCGTGGCTCCCTCCCCGACTACGAAGCCGTCCCGGTCGCGGTCAAAGGAACGGCAAGCTCTCTGCGGATCGTCATTCCTAGTTGATAAAGCCCGCGCCGCACAAAAACCACCGATGGCCGTGGGCCCCACCGGGGCCTCGGCCCCGCCAGTAATCATTGCCTCTGCTGTGCCGCGCCTTATTATCTCATAAGCATCGCCGATGGCATGGGCGGCCGACGCGCAGGCGGTAACTACCGCCGAGTTAGGTCCCATCGCCCCGGTCTCGATAGCTACCAGCCCGGCGGCCATGTCTATTATCATCATAGGCACCAGGAACGGCGAGACTCGTGAGGGCCCCCGCTCTAATATAATCTGGTACTGTTCCTCCCAGGTCTTTATGCCCCCGATGCCCGAACCGATTAGTACGCCCACGCGCTGGCAGTTGTCCTCGGTGACTTCCAACTGGGCGTCGGTTAGGGCCATTTGGGCGGCGACCAGGGCAAACTGTGCGAACCGGTCGGAGCGCTTAACCAGTTTGCGATCCAGCCACTGCGCCGGGTCAAAGTCCGTCACCTCAGCCGCTATGCGGGCAGTATACTTGGTGGCGTCAAACTGGGTAATGGGCCCAATACCTGAGCGCCCCTGGCAGATCGCTTCCCAGAACTCCTGGGGGGACTTGCCCACCGGACATATCATTCCCACGCCAGTTATAACCACTCGTCTGCTCATACTATTCGTACCGTGCCCATTCCCGCCAGCCGCAATAGTATTGTCACGGCGGTGAGCTACTCACTTGATTATCCACCGACTTGTTTCTCCTCCAAATAGCGGACAGTATCGCCCACCGTCCGTATCTTCTCCGCTTCCTCCTCGGGAATCTCGATATCAAATTCATCCTCCAATGCCATAACCAGCTCCACTACATCCAGCGAATCGGCGCGGAGGTCACCGTCAAAGGTAGCATTTTCAGTGACCTGACTTTCCGGAACTGATAGCTCGCGGACAATAACCTCTTTAACTCGTTCAAATAAAGCCATCTATTTCTGCCTCCTTACGTATTAGTATCCTGGTCAAAAGGGATTCTATACTCTATTACATCACCATACCGCCGTCAACATTGATAACCTGGCCCGTAATATACTCGGCCTCAGAACTGGCTAGAAAAGCCACCACCGCCGCTACGTCCTCAGCAGTTCCCGGCCGCGCTAGTGGTACCTGGCCCAGCAATGCCTCGCGGGCTTCCTCAGATAATTGCTGAGTCATGGCCGTCTCAATAAAGCCCGGGGCCACAGCGTTACAGGTAATGCCGCGCCCAGCCAGCTCTCGGGCGGTGGTCTTGGTCAGGGCGATTAGGCCGCCCTTGGCAGCGGAATAATTGGCCTGACCAACATTGCCGATCAAACCGACCACCGAGGCAATATTGATGATCCGCCCTCCCCGGGCCTTCATCATCGGCCGCGCCACCACCTTACTACAGATAAAGGCGCCCTTGAGGTTGACATCCAGCACCGCATCCCACTGGTCTTCTTTCATGCGCACCAACAGGTTATCTCGGGTAATGCCCGCGTTATTGACTAGGATGTCCACTCGCCCCCACTTGTCCAGAGCCGCCTGTACCATCCGTTCAATCTGGGCTTCGTCGGTTACATCGGCCACGAAGGCCAAAGACTCGTGCCCGTGTTGTTCAATCTCGGCGGCTACCCGCTGAGCAGACTCCTCATCCACATCATTTATCAATACATTAGCACCCTGTTCGGCCAGGGTCAGGGCAATTACCCTACCTATCCCTCGGCCCGCCCCGGTTATAATTGCTACCTGGTCGGTAAGCACTAATATTCTCCCCTCCTACGTTAGCTGCTCAAGCACTGCCTGAATATCGGCTGGCTCTGAGGTGGGCAGGGCCTGACGGTCGGGAGCTATGCGCCGCATCATCTTGGTGAGTACGTCCTTGGGTCCTATCTCCACAAAGACATCAATGCCGGCTTCTATCATAGTTCTCACGCCGCTCTCCCACAATATGCTACTAGTAAGCTGTCGTCCCAACGCCTTCCCGATTGCGTCGGCGTCGGTGCGAGCGATCGCATCAACGTTGGAGACCAGCGGGACTTTTGCCTCCGTTATTGGGGCCACTTGCAAGTGTTCCAATAACTCAGTTGCCACCGGCTCCATTAAAGGTGAATGGAATGCGCCGCTGACCGTAATAGATATACTGCCCCGGGCCCCCGCCGCTTTGGCCAGCTCCCCGGCGCGTCGCACTCCCGCCTCCGTACCGGAGATGACTATCTGCCCTGGGCAATTATAATTCGCCACCACCACGATGTTTCCCTCCCCGGCGGCCTGCTCCACAGCCTCCGCCACCAGTTCAGCGTTCAGGCCGATGATGGCAGCCATTGTTCCTCCCGCCCTGCTGCCTGCCTCGGCCATCAGTAGCCCGCGCTGGCGGACAAGCTCGAGGGCCACAGGAAAATCCAAACTACCAGCCGCTACCAAGGCTGAATATTCGCCCAGACTATGTCCGGCTACCATATCCGGATGCAACCCGTTATCCGCCAGTACTCTCCAGGTCGCCACGCTATGAGTCAGTAGCGCCGGCTGAGCGACCTCGGTGGCGGTAAGCTCCTCGCCCGGGCCGTTGAACATCAACTCCGACAAAGGAAACCCCAGTATATCATCGGCCTGTTGAATGACCTCAGCCGCTGTCGGGTAGGTGGTGGCCAACTCGGCACCCATACCTATAAATTGTGAGGCCTGGCCAGGGAAAATGAATCCTATCATCACTGTTACCGGTGGTGGCTAGCTTTTGCCAAACTCTTTTTTCACCGCTTCAGTCAAGACCGGGACTACCTCAAACAGATCGCCCACTATCCCGTAGGTGGCTACGTCAAAAATGGGTGCATGGGGGTCGGTGTTGATAGCCACAATGCAATCGGAAGTAGACATACCTGCCAGATGCTGGACCGCGCCGGAGATACCGCAGGCAATGTAAAGTCTGGGATGTACCGTCTTGCCGGTCTGACCAACCTGATGATACGCCGGTATCCAACCGGCATCTACCGTAGCGCGGGAAGCTCCCACCGCTCCGCTCAGCACCTCGGCCAGTTCCCGGATCAGGGCAAAGTTCTCGGGTGCCTTTAGCCCGCGGCCGCCGGATACGATTATGTCGGCATCTTGCAGGTTTACTGTCTGTTCCTGCTCCTCGCGGATTATCTCCACTATCTTAGTGGCGATGGACTTGGGATCTAAGGAAACCGGAATGCTAATAATCTCCGGCTGGCTGCCATCCTGCGGCTCCAGCTTCTTCATCACTTTGGGCCGTACCGTAGCCATCTGCGGCCGGGCCTGCCGACACAGAATAGTGGCCATAATGTTGCCGCCAAAGGCGGGCCGCGTCTGCCGCAGCAGCCGCTCGTCAGTATCAATCTCCAGACCGGTGCAATCCGCGGTCAGACCGGCCCCAATACGCGCCGCAATCCGTGACGCCAGGTCCCGGCCCTGCAAAGTAGCGCCGATCAGCACTATTTCGGGTTTGTGTTTATTGATAAGCCCACAAATCACATTGGTATAGGGGCCGGTGCGATATTGGGCCAGGTGTTCATGCTCAACTAAGTAGACCTCATCTGCACCATGCTGGCCGGCCACCGTCGCCAGCTCCGCAACATCATCTCCCGGCAAGACCAAAGTGACAGGTACGTCCAGGGACTCGGCCAATTCTCGTCCCTTGCCCAGTAGTTCCAACGACACTTCAGCCAAGTGGCCGTCCTGTACCTCCGCGATGACCCATATCCCGCGGTATTGACTGGTGTCTACCTCCGCCGCCCGCACTACCTCCATTACAATAGCGTCCACCGGACAGGCGCTCACACAAGCCCCGCAACTGGTGCAGTCCTCGGTGAAGCGCGCCTTACCCTCTTCAACGATAATTGCCCCATAGGGACAAGCTTGGAGGCACAATTTACAGCCGGTGCAGTTGTCGGTGTCTATGTAAATACCCATAGCTTCAGAAGGTAAGTTCTCGCCGGCGGCTTTTGTAGGTTATCCTACAACACTTTAGCTTCCCGTAGCCGCTCAATCAGACCCTGGGCCACCTGCTTGGTGTCGCCCTCCAGGATTTCGCCCTCGTGCTCCCGCTGGGGCGAGAAGACTCTCACCACGTTCGTCGGGGAACCGTTCAGCCCGCAGCGTAGCGGATCAGCGTCAATATCTTCTGCCGTCCAAGTCGGGATCTGAGCCTTACGGGCCTTCATTACCCCACGCAGCCCGGCGTGACGTGGGTCATTTATCTGCTTGACCACCGTAATCAGCGCGGGTAGCCGCGTCTCGACGACCTCAAAGGCATCTTCCAGCAGCCGCCGCACACACAGCTTCTTATTCTCCACCTCAACCTCGATAGCATACGTGATCTGGGGAATGCCCAACTGCTCGGCCAGTCCGGGGCCGACCTGAGCAGTATCGCCATCAAAAGCCTGCTTACCGCAGATTATCAGGTCGAAATCGCCAAGCTTTCTGATGACGCGAGATAGGGCATAGGAAGTGGCCAGGGTATCACTACCGGCGAACGTCCTGTCGCAGAGCAGAATGGCCTCATCGGCCCCCATCGCCAGGGCTTGACGCAGGGCCTCCTCCGCCTGGGGAGGACCCATAGTGATGATAGTCACCTTGCCCCCATGCTTCTCCACCAACTGCAGGCCCTCTTCAATAGCATTCTCATCGAACGGATTGATAATACTGGGCACGCCCTCCCGAATCAGCGTCCCCGTATCCGGATCAATGGCGACCTCCGGCGTATCCGGAACCTGTTTTATGAAAACGATGATGTTCATAGTGTTTTAGGTTGTCGTCTGTAGGGGCGGAAGTGCGGAGCATCTTCCGCCCGT
>JAUWJN010000027.1 GCA_030607655.1 bacterium | reverse complement strand
CGAGGAAGACACGGTAGTTGCCCGGCCCGAAGCTGTTCGCGAACTCATCGGCAAGCTCGCCCCCCTCTGCCGGTACTTGGGCCAGTTCCCCGCCGGCCGGACGCTGAACCGCGCCACTGGGCAGTGTGACTAGCTGCGGCTCAGGAATTAATTCGGGAAACCTGGCCACAGCAGCAGTAGGCGGTGCGGGGAGTTTTTCGTTCGTCATTAGTGACCTCCGTTAAACTTTTACGGGCTTGCCGGCCAGTGACGGCCCCGTTCATTGGTTACACAACCCTAGGCCACGGCGGCGGCCAGCGGTTCGGGGGCAGCTACGGGCTGCTTAGCCTCCTCGGTGGCCGCGGCCCACAGGTACAAGCAGGTATAGTAAGCGGTGCGCAGATAAGCGGTAAACACTATGCCTACACTAATAATAGCTATGCCAATTATGATGGCCACCGCCAGCAACGCGGGGCTGAGGAAATACAAGGGTATGCCAATACCCACTGCCACCAGTAGCAACACCGTGCCGATGACCTTATTGACCAGAGTGACGCCAATCTCAGCGATAACCACGTCTGAGAGGCGCTTGCTATGCAGTTGCCAGGCCCGCTTCATCGCCTCGGTCAGCGGGACATCCTCAATGATTATGACGGGCAACATCAAGTAAGTAGCGGCCTGCCAGGCATACTCCACCGCTTCCGCGGCTAACTCGCGGGCCCGACTGCGCCCCTTGCCCCGCATAGCTGATGTGAGCATGCTGACCAGTGTACTTATGACCGCCAACTGCACCAGCGCCCACAGATTCTTCAGCGCATCCATATACGCCTCGCCTAGCTTAGCGTCGCGGCCCCTCAGGTGGGTGTCAATAAGATTGACGGTCATACCAGTGTAGAAGTAGCTAATGATGTAGGCAACCGCCACGATGGGAACCATTATGACCCACCAGACCAGACCTCGCCCATCCTGGTTGCTGCCGATAGTGTCCCACAGGCCAGTAAGCCGCAGGATTCCATAGCAAATCGCATAGAAAGCCACCATAGTAATTACCGCCAGAACCGAGGGGATGAGCAGGTCCTTATCGCGGGTCCACATTATCATGCTTTGCGTGAGGAATATCCAGCCGCGGTGCAACTTGCCCTTATAGCCAGCGCCCACCGCCATAGCTGCCGGATCCCAGGGCCGGGCGTGTACTGGCGAAGTGCGGTAATTCGGGCCGCCGGCTGAAGGCTCAAGTTCAACTGCAATAGGTGCGATAGGCTCCGCTCCCGCGAGCCTGCCCTCATCCAACTTAGCGCCACAGGAGAGACACTCTGAGTCAGTAAGATAAATCTTCGCCCCACATTGAGGGCACCGCAATTCCTCATTTTGACTCATACTGTTCCCCCTTACCGGTATCCCGCACTGAATTAGAGCTGCGGGCGCTGTTTGTGCCAGGCAGTGGCCTGTTCGTAGGCGTAGGCCACCTGCAGGAGCTTTTCTTCCTCAAAGGGACGGGCTATAATCTGCAGACCCACGGGTTCGGGCCGGCATTTGCAGGGCCTCTTCCTCAACATTTACGAGGACGCATTCTAACACTGAAGAGCAATAGTTACACCGGTCACACCTTTTGTCGCAGCTTGTGGTCTTGACGAACCAATCCTTAGGGAACCGCGTATTGTCTATCACATAAGGCGCGAAAACCGGGCCATGGCCAGGCTCCAAAAGATCGGGCAAATTCCCCATGAACCTCTCCTCGCAGTAGGCACGGATGACCATGTGGGGGTTTTCGTGCATGCGCGTCGCCAATTTAATCACAGAAAAGTAGGGTTCGTAATGGTGTATGTCTTCGGGCCTGACCCACGAGTTCTGGAGAAATGCCACCCAGTTTTCCCGCTGCTGGTAGTAGCGCCAACAAAGAGCCGGCGTCTCGTCGCGGACATTGAACATTTCGCTGACCTCCTGCTCATGGGCAACGAGATTGTCGTGAAACGTTTGCACGGAGCAGAAGTTCAGACAGCCGCTGTTGGCAAGCATATATAGGTCTTTTCCTTCTCGGTTGCACCAATCCTTGAGTTCCTGGATTCTTTCCAGGTCGCGGTTATACTCGCGTTGCAAATAAAAGCTGTCGAAAAGGTCAGCCACATATTGAAGCGATTTTAAGGTGCCTAACCGCATATTCACCGAGGCGCGCACATCAATCGCCGGAAAGTTCTGTTTGATGACCCTGGCAATCATTGGCGACATTGTCGTGACCACCTCCAACCCGACACTATCGCGAAGATGGGCCACAATTGAGCAAACCTTGTTGGCCAGATAACGGGAAAAGCCGTATCTTCCGTAGCAGGAGGCATTAAGCAACAAGTCGAGCTTGAGGCCCATTTCCTTGAACGCGCTGAGGTCAGATTCCAGTCGCCGCTGCGCCTGCCAATCCACGGCGCCGTCCATACTGCCCATGGGCGAGCGCCCGCTGGGCATATTCGGCCAAGGGAAATAAACCTCGTCTATCTGCTCCCTGAAATCCCGCACGATATGCACCAGGGGCTCTTCATCCTCTTCAGGCAATTGATAGCCGACAGCGAACTTCATCGCGCCCTACAGCCTCCACGGCTTGCGTGTGCGGAAGGGACGCTCGAAGGTCCGGGTTAGCTTTCCCGTCTCTTCGAGATGAACCATGCAGGCCCGGAGGCACCCCCTTCCACCGCATATCGCAGAACCGTAGCCAGCAGCATAATCATAGTACTGGTGGAGTATCTTCCAAACTTGCAGGACTTCGTCTGGTGATAGCTCCTTCTTGCCGTTGAGTATCTTGTCGCCGTCGGGCAGTTTATCAAAGGCGTCACGCGGCAGGAAAGGATTGGTTTCCTTGACACTGCCCACGTAGCCGTGGAAGCACTGCCATTCGGCGAGTCGGCCCCATTCGAGCTCCCGGCCGGCTACGGTCACCTTGACCGTCTCGGTCGCGCTGATGGCCCCAACCGGGCAGTCCTTCACACACTGCATACAACGGTCGCAAATCTCGCCGTCAAAGAGCGGGTCGGGCTCCAGTGGGGTGTCGGTCAGCATGAAGGCGAACCGCTGCCTGGGGCCAAACTCCGGCGTCAGGAAGAGCTTGCTGTAGCCGATTTCGCCTAGCCCACAAATAAACGCAGCAATCCTGAAGTGGGGCATCACGTCCGGGGCGGGCCGGTCGGGGGCGACAGGCTCGGAATAGCGAATGCGCCGGCCAAACTCCAGCGATTCCTCATAGCTTCCGGTCACATCGGAGCATACCATCCGAGCGCCTGTGTTGCGAATCACCACGCCCTCGTATCCATTATCCTCTAGGAAGCACGCAAGCTCACGCAGCACCACCGGGGCATACACTTCGTTAATGCTCGAGTAGCCCATAGCGGGATACTGATAGAAATGCGTCCCTTCCTCAATGCCGCGCAAATAGCCCCGTGGGATACGAAAGGCAAGGCCGATAATCACCTTCGCCTCCGGGAAAATGTAGCGCGGGTCCATTTCCTTGGGAGCGCCTTCGAATCGGTCCAT
Source organism: bacterium (assembly GCA_030607655.1). Taxonomy (GTDB): domain Bacteria; phylum Armatimonadota; class Zipacnadia; order Zipacnadales; family Zipacnadaceae; genus JALGTV01. Next base: position 10,451 of record JAUWJN010000027.1, on the reverse strand, counting down.
GGCGCCGATGCCCACGAGGTCCGCTCCACGTTGTTTGGCAAAGTCCTTTACCTGTTGACTGGTAAGTATATCTTTTCACCCTTCTTCATATTATTGTAGTACTTTACAGTTGAACTTAGTAACTTATTATAGCACAGGGCGCTGTTGGTGCCAGTTGGTGGCCTGTTCGTAGGCGTAGGCCACCTGGAGGAGCTTTCCTTCTTCAAAGGGGCGGCCCATAATCTGCAGGCCCACGGGCAAGCCATCAGCGAACCCGCACGGGATGCTCATCGCGGGGATACCGGCCAAGTTGATGGGAATAGTGCAAATATCAGCCAGTTTCATGGCCAGCGGGTCATCGGCTTTCTCGCCGATGGGGAAGGCCACCGTGGGCGAAGTCGGCGACAGCAGCACATCATATTCGGCAAAAGCCTGGTCAAAATCACCTTTTATGAGGGTGCGGACCTTCAGGGCTTTAAGGTAATAAGCGTCATAATAACCGGCGCTGAGGGCATAAATGCCCAGCATTATCCGCAGTTGCACCTCCGGGCCAAAGCCCTCCGCCCGTGTCTGAGCGAACAGGTCATAGATATCCTCAGTCGGCTGGGTGGTACGGTGGCCGTATCTGACCCCATCATAGCGGGCCAGGTTAGAGGAAGCCTCGGCGGGAGCGATTATGTAGTAGACCGGCAGGCTGTAATCAATGTGGGGCATCTGGACCTCTTCACATTCCAGACCCAGGCTTTGCAGCTCGTCAATAGCTGCTCCCACGCAGTCGCGCACCTGGGGGTCAATGCCCTCGCCGAGTAATTGACTGGGCACTCCGGCCTTAAGGCCGTCAACTGCGCCGGTCAGAGACTCAGTATAATCCGGCACGGGAATGTCTGCCGAAGTAGCGTCATGAGGGTCATGGCCAGCGAGGATGGTCATCATCAGGGCACAATCGGTTACATCTTTAGTCAGGGGGCCAATCTGGTCCAGCGAGGAAGCGTAGGCAATCAGCCCGTAGCGTGAGACGCGCCCATAAGTGGGCTTCATCCCCACGATGCCACAGAGAGCTGCCGGCTGACGGATGGAGCCGCCGGTATCGGAGCCCAGAGCTACGAAAGCCTCTCCCGCCGCCACCGCTGCGGCGCTCCCGCCGCTGGAACCGCCGGGCACGCAATCGGTATTCCAGGGATTGTGAGTTATCTGAAAAGCCGAATTCTCGGTGGATGAACCCATGGCGAACTCGTCCATATTGGTCTTGCCTACCATTGGCAGAGCCGCCTGCCGGCATCGCTCCACCACAGTGGCATCATAGGGAGGGATAAAGTTTTCCAGTATCTTCGAGCAGCAGGTAGTAGCCAACCCCCGGGTGCACATCAGGTCCTTGACAGCCAGGGGTACCCCGGCCAGTGGGCCTAGCTCTTCACCGGCGGCACGCTTCTCATCGGCTTCGGCGGCCTGCTGGAGAGCGATATCGGCGGTCACTGATACATACGCTGCTACCTGCGGTTCAACTGCCTCAATGCGGTCCAGGCAGGCCCCGGTAGCCTCAGCGGCTGATACCTCGCCGGCAGTTATCTTATCGGCCAGTTCATGGGCAGTCAGTTCTAAGAGCTTCATATTTGGGGTCCTTGTCAATTATTCCTCAATAATTCGGGGGACGCGGAAAAACTCATCCGCGCGATCCGGTGCATTACTGACCGCGTCTTCGACATCCAGCGACGGGGCGACCTCATCGCCCCGGTAGACGTTCTCCATCTGGATGGCATGAGAGGTGGTTGGCACCTGGTCGGTGGGAAGCTGCTGGAGCTGCTGGAAATACTCCAGAATGCGATTCAGTTCGCGGCCCACTCGCTGTATCTCCTGATCAGAAAGAGCTAACTTGGCCAGCGCGGCGACATGCCGCGCTTCTTCTTCAGATATCTCGGGCATAAATGGTCTCCCTGCGCGTCGTTCGCTAACCAGCGGCTAAATATTAGCATACACTCCGAGGTCGGTCAAGGTCAGCGCGTTGTATTGACGCTGCCGGTAAAAGGTTGTATCCTATTATTAGTTAAGTATTGCCTCTACACGGACTAATTGCCTAGCGCATAAGCCTCGGAGGGCTGCTTGAGATGACCTCGCGGGAACGAGTAGTAACCGCACTAAATCACCACGAGCCGGACCGAGGACCCTTTGACCTGGGCAGCACCGTCGTTTCTGGCATTCAGCCCAAAGCTTATCGGGGCGTGCTGGAGTTGCTGGGGGAGGGGGAACGGGAGCTGTTGCCCCTGATAGACATTAAGCAGCAGCTTACTACTCCGCATGCGGATATATTGGATCGGTTAGGGGTGGATACCGCTTCCCTCCTGCAATACGTGGGACGACCCGACCGGCGAGAAGCCTTAAAGGATGATGAATTCTACTGGTTCTACGATGCCTGGGGCATCGGCTGGCATATGCCCAAGGAGGGCGGGCTGTACTTTGATATGTACGACCATCCCCTGCAAGGAGCCACTCTGGACGACGCCCAAAAATACCCTTGGCCCGACCCGACCGCCACACAGGATTTTGAGCGGCTGGCACAAATTGCCCGCCAACTATATGAGGAGACGGATAAAGCCATCGTGGTGCGCGGCTTTGGGGCCGGCATCCTGGAGCTTTACCAATGGTTGCTGGGCTACGAAGACTCTTTCATCAATCTGGTGATCAACGAACCCCTGGTTGACTATGTTATGGACAAGATTCTGGAGGTCAAAATTGCTTACACCGAAGCGCTACTGCCACAGGTAGGAGAATACTGCCAGATTTACTACACCGGTGATGATTGGGGCCACCAGAACGGCCCGGCTCTCTCGCCGGAAATGATTGAGCGTTTCCTGGTACCTCGCCACAAGCAGCATCACAATATAATCAAGCAGTTAGCTCCCCACATAAAGATATTCTTCCATACCTGTGGGTCGGTTTATCAGGTAATGGATAGCCTAATCGAAACCGGTATAGATATTCTTAATCCGGTGCAGGTAAGTGCAGCGGATATGGATGACACGGCGCGGCTGAAGCGGGAATTTGGCGATGTTATCAGCTTCTGGGGCGGGATTGATACTCAACGGATTTTGCCCCAAGCCACTCCCCAGGAGGTCAAGGAGGAGGTCAAGCGCCGCATTGATGACCTGGGCCCTGGTGGCGGCTATGTGCTCAACGCCGTCCACAATATTCAGGACGATGTGCCGGCGGTGAATATTATGGCGATGGTGGAGGCTCTTGAGGAGTACGGCTGGTACTAGAATTGCCAAGCAGGCATAAGGGCAGCAGACCCCGCCAAGCCAGAAGTAGATGATAATCGGAGGGAGGCAGATAATGGATAAGGCAAGATCGGTCGGTATTGTCGCATTGGTGACAGTGATATTGACGGCCAGCGCCGCGGCTGATATGAGTGGGGCTATAGAACGGGTCAGTGATAGTGTCCTGACCGTTAAGGTTGACGACCGGGTGGGGGCCGGCTTCATTGTCAGCCCTCAGGGCTACGCCCTCACCAGTGCTCACGTGGTAGGTGACAAAAGCGAGGTGACGGTAACTTTAGCTGATGACACTGAGCTTGCCGCGGGGGTAGAGCAGCAAGACGATGACCGCGACCTGGCGCTGCTGCGCCTGGAGCAGGAAAATTTGCCTGCCGCCCAGTTTGCGGGCAGCGCGACGCTCAAACAAGGGGCCAAGGTAGCGGCCTTGGGCTCTCCGTTGGGGCTGGAGGGTTCGGTGACCGAGGGAGTAATCAGCGCAGTCAGTCGCGAGATTGAAGGCAACAGTTATCTGCAAATTGACGCCGCGCTCAATGAGGGTAATTCGGGCGGGCCGGTCATTGATGAGCGGGGCCGAGTGATTGGCGTCGCCACTGCCGTCATCAAAGAGGCCGAAAACCTCGGGTTTGCTATTCCCAGCGACGCGGTGATTACCTTCCTCCAGGAGGCGGGAGTTGCTGTCAACCTGGCCTTGGGGGAGGGGCCAGAAGGGGTTGCGGCTGAGCCCCGACCAGCCAAGCAGAAGCCCCGTGGGCCTGCACCGCCTCTGCCGGCCCGGCCAGCGGTTCGCCCCGTCAGCCTGCTAATGCTTGTGGGCCTACCCCTGGTCATTTCGCTGGTGGTTTCGCTGCTGGTATCCCTGTTAGTGGCCCGCTCGGTGCGCCGTCGCGCCCCGCCGCCAGGAACTCTTCTCCCCCAGCAACAGCCGCCGGAAGAAGAGGACCTTTCGGATATAGATATTACTTTGCATTAGTGGCCGCATCTCGCGTAGTGCAGGTTCTTAACCTGCGCGATAGATTTGCTGAATATAAGCGAAAGCCAGTCGCATCGCGGCGGCTGACGCAAACAAGGAGGATAACCTGATGGGCAAAGTGACCGTAACTGTTATGGACACTACCGGCTCCAAGGAGCAGAAAGCCAGTCTGCCTGATGATGCACCGGTGCGGCGGATTATCGCCAAGTTGGTGGATATGATGAAGCTGCCCGCCACCGGCCCCGATGGTCAGCCGATGAGCTACAAATTCCATCACAAGGCTTCCGGCAAGCAACTGGCTGACGATCAGACGCTGGCCGACGCCGACGTCAAAGATGGCGACGTGCTACGCCTCCAGCCGGAGATAACCGCCGGCCGCTGGCTGTAGGGGCGAAACTTGCTGCCCCGCAGCAAGTTCCGCCCGCTCTGCGCTGCGGCAAAAGGCGGGTGGAAGATGCTTCGCACTTCCACCCCTACAGACGGCAAAGACAGCGCCTGGCCCGGAGAGTAATGACACTATGGCTGAGGAACTCATTTTAGATATTGACCTAGAAGAGGACCGTTATCACCGCCTGCGGCTGATTCCGTGGTGGGATCAGGAACGGCTGTTCAATGCCCGCGTGATGGTGGTCGGCGTCGGGGCACTGGGCAATGAGATTCTTAAGCAGTTGGCCTTGCTGGGGGTCGGCAATATCTTCGTGGTGGATATGGATACTATTGAGGAGTCAAATCTGACTCGGGCCGTATTGTTCCGCAAGGAAGATGAAGGCCAGCCCAAGGCTACCGTGGCCGCGCGGGCGCTGCGCGAGCTTAATCCCGAGATAAATGTGGAACCCTTTGTGGGCAATGTCGTTTATGACCTGGGCGAAGGTATATATAAAGATGTAGATATTGTGCTGGGCTCGCTGGACAATCGCGAGGCGCGCGTGGCTATCAATCAAAGCTGCTGGCACCTGGGCAAGCCCTTTGTGGACGGAGCGATTGAGATAATCCAAGGCGTGGCCCGAATGTTCGTGCCGCCGGATGGGGTCTGCTACGAGGGCACGATGGGCGAGCGCGATTATGAACTACTGAATATTCGGCGCTCCTGCGCACTGCTCTCCAAGGATGACCTGGTGCTGGGCAAGGTGCCGACTACCCCGACCACCGCCGCAATCATCGCGGGAATCCAGACCCAGGAGGCTATCAAGTGGCTGCACCGCGACCGCGAGATGCCACTGTTGACGGGCAAGGGTTTTGTGTTTAACGGGTTCAGCAATGATTCATACATTGTTGAGTATCAGCGCCGCGCCGACTGCCCGGCCCATTATACTATGCCAGCGGTGGAAGAATGGGACAAGGCGGCTGCGGAGATTACTGCGGGGGAGGCCCTGGAGTTAGTCAAAGAAGCAGTCTCACCGGAGGCCATAGTGGAATTTGAGCGGGAGATATGCACCGGGCTGTACTGCCCCAATTGTGATGAAAATGAGGAGGTATTTCGGTCGCTGGGTAAGATCACCGAAGCCGAGGGCCGCTGCCCGCACTGCGGAGAACTACGCGATCCGCAACTGACCCATGCGATCTATGGCGATGAAACCTACCTGGACAAGACCCTGGCCGAGATCGGCCTGCCTGCCTATGACATCATCACCGGCCGCGATGGGATGAATATGCAGCATTTTCTGCTGGCGGCCGACCGAGAAGACGTCCTGGGCTGCCTGGCCTAGCGGCGGTTAACTGGCCGTCACCAAATGGGGAGTGAGAGGCGGATATGAACGACCAACAGGAGTCGCAAAACGAGCCCTCATCAGACCGGGTAGAGGTCTCCCTGGACGCCAGTGAGGAATCTGTGCACGCGGGTGGAGAGCCACTAGTAGTAATGATTGAGGAGGGTGTGGTGGCAGCGGCGGCGGAGCACGGTCAGCAGGACACCTCGTGCGAGCAGGCGGGAGTGCTGGTGGGGACGGTAGCCACTGGGCAGGACCGGACGGTGGTCTGCGTGGAAGCGGCCGTCCCGGCAGCCCACACTGAGGCCAGCCGATCTCGGGTCACCTTCACCCACGACAGTTGGAACGATATTTATCGGGCCATAGATTCGCAATATCCTGACAAGCAGATAGTGGGCTGGTATCATACTCACCCGGGATTCGGGATTTTCCTGTCGGAGTATGACTTGTTCATTCATCGCAATTTCTTTAATGCGCCCTGGCAGATAGCCTACGTCATTGACCCGCTGTCGCAGGAGTCAGGCTGTTTCGGCTGGCAAAGCGGGAACATTGCCCGCACCGCTAGTTACAATATCTACAGTCCGGCCAGAGTCGGTCAGTTGCCGGTAGCCGACGCTCGGGCCGCACCCCGCCCATCACGAGGAGTTGCCACGCGCCAACTAAGTCCCGTGAGCGCGGGCATTCTACTAGCGTTAGGAGTCATATTGGCGTTACAGTTGGCCGGGTTGCTGCTATCAGCGAAGAGGTCTACCCTGGCATTGAAGAGCGGCACCGAGCGACCGGCCACCGTGCGAATCGAGCCAGCCGCCGAGCAACTTGCCGAACAAGATATCTCACTGGAAGAAATTAACAAGGAACTAGCTCTGTTGCGCAAAGAGCTGGGGATCGCTTATCAATGGTATACGGTTGAGCCAGGCGACAGTTTGTGGAAAATAGCCAGGGATGCCTACGGGCGCGGGGATATGGCCGGACTGATTGCGGCGGAAAATGGTCTTGACCCAGCGGAGCCAGCCCTGGAACCGGGGATGAGGCTGCGGATACCTAAGCTGCCCGAGAAGGCTGATGAATCAGCATCGTCAGGACAATAGCGACGAGCTTCAGATTGAGATCGAAGCCACCTCTCGGCCCGAGGTGCCGGAAGGCCCTGATCCGGCTGACGATGATGATGTGCGGCTGGTAAAGCTAGGCCAGCCGGGTGGCGAGGGGCGAGCTTTTATGTCGTATCCGTGCCTCAAACAGGTGCTGGCTCATATCCAGCGCCACCTGGACTGTGAGGTGGGCGGGGTGTTACTGGGAGGCATTTGGCGCAGCCGCCTGGGGCTGGTAACCGCAATGGCCGAAGCAGTACCGGCGGTCCGCACCGAGGCGGGCCGCGGGCACATAACTTTCTCGCACGACAGTTGGGAGGAGATATACAGTTATCTGGACTCACTGGCCGCAAATCTGCAGATTGTGGGCTGGTATCACACTCATCCCGGCTTCGGCGTATTCTTCTCGCACCATGACAGCTTCATTCAACAGAATTTCTTCAGCCAGCCCGGACAGTTAGGAGTAGTTGTTGACCCGGTAAACAAAGCGGTGGCTGGCTTTTGCTGGCAGGGGCAGTTGGCGCCGCTAGCCGGCCTATGGATTAGTGCTACCGAAGATACCTACCCCATCGCCCAGCAACTAGCTGGCACGTTGCAGTACTCGGTGCCGAGCAACGCAGGCGGCGGCTGGCTGCGAGCTTTGACCCAGCCGATGCACCGGCTGCTGACAGGCCAAGAGTAATAGACGAGGACTGATATGAACGCCAGACTCAGACGGTTATATGCTGACTACCAACAACTACGCAATGATTTCACTGGCCACCCGTACGTAGACATCCGACCTCTGTACGGCAATCCTCCCGAGGCCTATGAGGTCGTCTACCACGTGCGGGGCTTGGCCCTGGATCAGAGAACCAACCGTCCCGTGGTGCGCACTGAGCACCGCGCCAAAATCTACCTGCACCGGGACTATCCTCGGCAGAAGCCTAAGTGTGTGTTGGAGACGCCAATATTCCATCCCAACTTTGGGTCCTATATTTGCATTGACGATTACTGGGCGGCCGGCGAGACACTCAGCGAGGTAATTGTCCAGATTGGCCAGATGATTCAGTACCAGAGTTACAATCCCAAAAGCCCGCTTAATCCGGTCGCGGCGCGGTGGGGGATGCAGAATGACCATCTGTTCCCCATCGGCAGGGCTGAGCTGTACCAGCCGGACATTGACATTGATCTTATCGGCCAAGTCGGGTCTACCGGGGCGGCCGAGGAAGACATCGGGATAGAGCTGATGTAGCGCCAGGCTTATGCGGTGTCCTTACTGTCATGAAAACATACAGGTTCAGGGCCGATTTTGCCCCAAGTGTGGGGAGCAAGTCTTCGGTCTGCCGCTGCGTCGTGAAGCTGGTACTGACCCGGGGGCGGCTCCTGCCCCACCGCCTAGGCCAAGCGAGATAGGCAGTGAGGTCATTGATATCGAGTTGGAAGAATCCGCCGAGCCCACCCCGGCGGAAGCCGAGGCAGTAGGCAAGACTTGTCCGTATTGCCGGTTCCCCATCAAGGCAGGCGAGGCGGTAACTGTTTGCCCAGAGTGTGGTGTGCCTCATCATGCCGACTGCTGGCAGGAGAACGGCGGCTGTACCACTTACGGCTGTCGCCAAGCGCCGCGCGCCGGCCGCGCAGCTGAGCCAGTCACTTATGCGGCTGGCCGTGAAGCTTTCCCGTCGCCTGCGGGCCGACCGATGCCGGTGGGAGCCCGGGAAATCTTGGAAGCCGAACTGGACGGCCAGGCTACTAATGCCCTGATATTTGCTGTACTATCTGTGTTCTGTTGTGGCGTCCTGTCTATCATAAGTCTATCCTGGGGGATATCAATACTCTCGCAAGTCAAGAAGTTAGGGTTAAGCCCATCGGCAGCTCGGAGTAAGGCTGTTGCCGCCATCGTCATTAGTGGTGTTGTGATGCTGCTAGTGCTAGTGGGGATATTCGTGATGCTAGCGGGCGGGCAGCAGTAGTGACGCCAGCGCACCTGAGGATGGGTGGCGCTAGCAGGACGAAGTAGCAACACAGCTATGAACCACGAAGATGCGGAAATGGAACTGACTGCGGATAGCATAATTACGCAGCGGGTTATAGCGCGCCCGCGGCCGCACCGACCGGTGCAAGCAGGGGGAAAAGTGGGCGCAGTGCCCGACGCCCCCCTCTTTCTGCATCTAGACGCGGTGACCACCATACTAGACTCCCTAGCCAGGGAGGAGCCGGTAGAGGCGGGGGGACTGCTAGTCGGGCATAGCTGCACTGACTCCAGCGGGCCTTATCTCTTGATTACCCAGGCGATACCCGCTACCTTAGCGAGAGGCGAGCGCCTTTGCTTGACCTTCACCCACGAGGCCTGGAACCAGATGCTGGACCGCAAGCAGAAGGAATATTCTGAGGAGCTTATAGTAGGCTGGTATCATACTCACCCGGGGCTGGGGGTATTCCTATCCGGACGCGACCTGTTTATCCACCAGCACTTCTTTACTGATGCTATGCAAGTAGCCCTAGTTATTGACCCGGCTGACTTCACCTGGGGACTATTTTATTGGCAGAATGATGAACTGGTGGCGGCTAACGGGTATTATATATACGGCCGGAGCGACCAAACATATCAGGCCCTGGCCGAATTGTTGACGGAATACGGAGTTAGCTGGGGAATACAGACCGAGGAGGTAGACTATAATGCTTAATGATGTCCTAGAGGTACTCAAGCAAGCAATACAACTGGAGGAGGACGGCCAGAAATACTACAGCGAAGCGGCAGCGCGAGTCCAGAATCCGCTGGCCCAAACTACGTTTGAGAAGCTGGTCGGATGGGAAGAAGAGCATAAGCAGTATCTAACGGCCTACTACGACGCAATGCAGCAACAGCGAGAGTGGCCACCAATGAGCCAGATGGGTGTCAGGGCTGTTGACATTAAACAAGAGGCCGTCAGTATATTTCAACAGGCCCTGGCCCAAATTGACGAGATGGTTCCGGAAGAGACAGGGCTTACCGAACTGTACCAAGGGGCCATGGAGATGGAGCGCCAGAGCATTGCCCTGTACCGTACTGGAGCGGAGCAGGCTGCTGATGAGAATGCTCGCGAATTCTATGAATTTCTCGTCGCGCAGGAGCAAGGGCATCTAGATCTGCTGGCTACCACTTTGGAATACCTTGATGACCCCGACTCTTGGTACTTCACTCAGGAACAGTGGACGGTGGAGGGTTGAAGGGCGGAGATGACGAAGTTTACACTACACAGGGGCATATCAAAAAACGGGTGAGGGAGATACCATGAAAAGAATTGATAGACTCATAGGGAGCCTGTTAGTCCTCCTACTGCTGGCTGGGGCCAGTCAGCTCCTGGCCCAAACTGCGGATAAGGCGCTAGGGGGCAAAGAGACGGCGGTGGAGGAGGGCGTGACGGCGGGGGTTGTCGCCTCGTATCTGGACAATATGGGCTACGTCTACGAGATCAAT
>JAUWJN010000151.1 GCA_030607655.1 bacterium | reverse complement strand
GTCTGGTAACCGGTTTATCAGAAACATTGTCTACTATGCTAACCCCGACGCATTTCTCATTTCTACCCTAGGGTGGACCAAAGAGATGTTCGCGGAATCTGACTACAACGTCTTCTTTCACTTTGGCGGGGACCTTCACAGGCGGGAATGGAGTAGTATAAGCAGGCCGGACGCTGCATCATCTGAGTCGTACGCCAGGTGGCGGCAATTGGGCTACGAGGCTCACTCCATCATCGCCGACCCGCTGTTCGTGGATGTACAGAACGACGACTTCCGGCTAAAACCAGACTCTCCCGCCTTCAAACTGGGCTTTAAGCCTATCCCAGTGGAGCGCATCGGCTTATATCCCAGCCCCAACCGGGCCAGTTGGCCGGTGCCTGAGCACTATGATATCTGGCGGGAAGAGCCGGTGTTGAATCCGTAGTAAGTGAGAGTATCTATCTTTGATTAGGAGTGTGGTACGAATGTTAGTAGTTGGGACCGTGACGGACTCGCAACCGCAGCAGGCTGAGGCGGATTTCTATGTAGCTACTAATGGCGACGACGCCTGGTCGGGCAGACTACCCGACCTGAATGCAGCGGGCACAGATGGACCGTTTGCTACATTGGCGCGAGCGCGTGATGCCATCCGGCAGCTCAAGGCTACTGAAGGGCTAGAGGGGCCGGTAACGGTGATGGTGCGCGGCGGGGCGTACTATCTCGCCACGCCTGTTATCTTCGGCCCGGAGGATTCGGGGACCGAGGATTGCCCGATTACCTACATGGCCTATCCGGGCGAAAAGCCAGTGCTTAGTGGCGGGAAAGAAATCACTGGCTGGCAGCGGGGGGAGGGCCAACTATGGGTAGCGGAAGTGCCGGAGGTAAAAGCGGGGCAGTGGTACTTCCGCCAACTGTTTGTCAATGGCGAGCGCCGCTACCGCGCCCGGCTTCCTCAGCAGGGATACTACGAGGTAGTGGAAGCCGCCGAGCCGGAGCGCCGAGCTTTCCGTTACAACCCCGGCGATATTGACCCGAGCTGGCATAACCTGGAGGATGTGGAGCTGGTATCTCTGCAGTTTTGGACCGAGGGGCGGTTCCCCATAACCCAGATTGACGAAGAAACTCATACTGTCACTCTAGCCGGCGAAACCTGGCGACCCATTACCTGGTGCAAGGGCTACTACATTGACAATGTCTATGAGGGTTTGGCTGAACCGGGGGACTGGTATCTGGATCGCCACACGGGGGTGCTCTATTACTGGCCCCTACCGGGGGAAGATATGACCCGAGCCGAGGTCATAGCACCTACCACTGAGCAACTTGTCTGTTTCCAGGGCGATGTAGAGGCCCAGGAACTTGTTCACCACGTCACTCTATGCGGCCTGACTTTTTACTACTCAACCTGGCTGCTACCGACGGACGGCTTCAACCTGATGCAGGCGGAGGTCCCGGCTCAGCCGGGCGGCATGACGTGTGGCCCGGACATACCATTCGGCGCCGATATCCCCCAGGCCCATGGGCCGGTTCCCTTTGCTGTGCGTGCCGAGGGGGCTCACCATCTTAGCCTGGAAGATAACGAGATTGCCCATACCGGCGCCTGGGGCATCGAGCTGTCACGGGGTTGCCAGGACAACCGCATCGTGGGCAACCACATGCACGATTTGGGAGCCGGAGCCATCCGGGTCGGCGAAACTCAGAAGCCTGAGAAGGAGATCGAGAAAGCCTGCCGGACGGAAATCAGTGACAACCACATCCACGATGGCTGTACAGTATACCTGGGCGCACCGGGCATTTGGATTGGCCAGGGCAACCACAACCGGATAGCTCACAATGAGATCCACGGCGCATTCGAGTGGGCCATCTCGGTGGGTTGGGATTGGGACTTCACGCCGAATCCTGCCCGCGATAACATCATTGAATACAACCACATCCACCATCTAGGGGAAAGCGAACTAGGCACTCACGGGGTCATCTATATGCTGGGGATTTCTCCCGGCACTGTGATCCGGCACAACCTTATTCACCATATCACTGGTGGCGGCTTTGGGATCGTTCTCGACGCCGGCTGCGCCGGCATACTGGTTGAGAACAATATCTGCCATCACACGGAAAGGGGCTTCCATTTTAATTACGGCTGTGCCGGCAATCTCATCCACAACAATATCTTCGCTTTGACCGCTGACGCCCAGACTGTCCGCTACGGCGATGCGCCCCCACCTGGCACGATCAACACGAACCTGTCCTACCAGAACATCTACTATTGGAAGCAGGGCCGATTATTCTACGATAAACATGACTGGCCTGACTTTAATACGATGCGAGATTACAATCTATACTTCGATGCCAGTGGCCAGCCCGTAAAGTTCATAAACTACACCTTTGAGGAATGGAAACAGAAAGGCCTGGACGTTCACTCGGCCATCGCTGACCCGCTGTTCGCCGACCCGGAGAATGGTGATTTCACGCTCCCGCCGGAATCGCCCGCTTTCGAGCTGGGCTTCAAGCCGATTGATTTAAGCAACATCGGACCCCGGCCCCAGAACCAGAGATTCTGACCCGAAGCAGTCAACCTGTTGCTTGAATATGACTGAAGGGAGGCAATTCAATGAATTACCGTAGTCAACTGATGATTAGGGTTGTAGTAGCGGCGGCATTAGTAGTGGGGACGATCACGTGCTCAGGGGCGCAGGCGGCTGACGCGAATTTTTACGTGGCGACCAATGGCAATGACACCTGGTCGGGGAGGCTACCCGCGCCGAATGCGGCAGGAACTGATGGGCCGTTTGCTACCCTGACCCGCGCCCGTGATGCGATACGAGAGCTTAAGGTTGCCGAGGGTTTGCGCCAACCGCTCAAGGTACTGGTGCGCGGAGGGACGTACTATCTGTCCGAGACGCTGATCTTCGGTCCGCAAGATTCCGGCACGGCCAGCTTCCCCATTACCTATATGGCTTATGCGGGAGAGAAACCAATCCTCAGCGGCGGCCGGGTTATCACCGGGCCGCGCGGGCCGAAGCCCGCTACGGCAGGCGAAAGCGCGTGGAAACCCTATCAGGGCCAGATTTGGCAATGTGATCTGAAAGCGCTGGGGATAGGGGAGCTGCCCCGTAAGCAGCTCTTCTACAATGGCGAGCGGCAACCGATGGCCAGGTTCCCCAATTTAGAGCCCCAGCGGCCGCGCACCGGGGGATTTCTGTACGTGTTCCAGGGAGGGGTGAAGGGCAGCAAGAACCTACTGAGGTATGACCCGGCCAAACTTGACCCCAGCCGGTGGGCCAAGCCGACACTGGTTGAGGTCAACGTTTTTCCTTACCACAACTGGAATAACATCATCATTCCCATCACGGAGATTGACCAGGCCAACCATATCATTGCACTGGCGTCTGACGCGAATTACCAATTGATTCGGGACACTCGGTTCTATATTCAAAATGCTTTTGAGGAATTGGACGCGCCCGGGGAGTGGTATGTGGACGATGAGGCCGGAACGCTGTATTTCTGGCCACCTGATGATAATCTGGCGCGGAGCCAGGTAGTTATCTCGGTGGTGGGTAACATGATCGACATAAGGCGGGATGGCGATAAGAATGCCGCTGTGCGTCACTGCGCATCGGGGGCTTTGCGCTCCAGGACTGCTGGGGCGATGCGATCATCCTGCGGCACGCCCAGCACTGCACCATCGCCAAGTGCACCATCACTAATGTCGGCGCCGGTGTGTCAATCGGTAGTTCCAATAACCGCGTGGTGGGAAATGACATCGCTTATACTCGCAGCCACGGTATACTAACCTTCGGACGGGAGAATATAGTCTCCAATAACCACATCCACCATGTGGGCGTCATTATGAAGGCCCGCTTCCCGATAATCGCGGCCGGGCAAGCCAACGTCGTCTCGCATAACCTCCTTCACGATGCGCCTACCTGGGGTATCGACTTCTACGGGCACGCCAATGTCATTGAGTACAACGAGATACACCATTTCGGTCTGGAGACAAATCTAGCCGGGGGCATCTATGCTTTTGGCGATGCGGAGGCCACGAAGGATAGGGTAGGCGGCATCACCATTCGCTTCAACAAGGTTACTGACTCAGTGGGCTATGGGATGATCTCACCCGGGGAGTGGGCGTACAACGGCGGCACCGGTATTTGGCTGGATGGTCGTTATGTCAGCGATAACACTATCTATGGCAATATCTGCGTCAGAAACAAGAATGATGGGGTGAATCTACACGGCGGATTGAATAACATCATCGAGAATAATATCATGAGCGCCGGGATCCCCAGCACCATCAACCACGTCCGACCCGGGGAGGAGCCGTGTAATAACCGAATCATCAGAAACATCGTCTATTATGCCAATGCTGACCCCCGCCTGCTGCTTCAGTACGGATGGACTATGAGGGGTATCACGGAAACTGCTGCCAGCGCGGCTGCGATCCCCGTCTTTCTGTGTGGATGGAGCTCGGTTAAGGCGGCAGTCGCCGAGTCAGACTACAATCTATTCTTCTCCATCCGCGGTAAAGACGTTAGGACACTATTGTACTTCCGTGGTGCGGGGGAGGCTTTTTACGGGCCCTGGGCGGACGAGCCAGTAGAAGATCGCTTTGCCTGGTGGTGGTCACAGGGCTACGAGGCTCACTCTATCATTGCCGACCCGCTGTTTGTGGATGCCGCCCAGGGCGACTTCCGGCTCAAACCGGAGTCCCCGGCGTTCAAGCTCGGCTTCAAGCCTATTCCGACCGACCGCATTGGCTTGTATCCTAGCCCCAACCGGGCCAGTTGGCCGCCGGCTGAGCACTGGAATATCTGGCGGGAGGGATTAGAGGAGAGTGGGCCCCCTAAACCCAAGCCCCGCCCGCAGTTTAACGCCCGCCAGGACACCACCGGGATCATCGTGGACGGCGATGTCGGTGAGTGGCCGTGGAGCGATGCCGCAGGGATGGTGGTCCTGCAGCAGGCCGGGAGCGGAGAAGCCAGCCCCGCCCCGAAGAGTTATGCCTGCGCCGCCTACGATGACGAGGCACTGTACATCGCCATCCGCAATCTGGTCCAGGACCCCAAGGCTCTTAAGACCAAGGGTGTGTGGGGTGCCAAAGATGGGCTTGAGGTCGCTTTCCAGGACGTCTCTGGCGACGAGCTGGGGCCCATATTGAACCTGTACGGCTACCCAGATGGCCAGTTCGAAAGTGTCACCGAGGCCGGCGCGCCCCGGGAGGTGGCCACAAAGCTGGGGAACGCAGTAACTTATGCGGCTCAGATCGGCACCGATTACTGGGCCTGCGAGTGGCGCATTCCGTGGATGGCGACGGGAATTGACCTGCACAAGGTGAAGAAGCTGTGGTTCAATGTCGGGGTGCGTAAAATCGCGGCAGATGCGTGGGTGGTGTGGAAGGGGACGGGCGCGACAATCTATTGGTTGGATAACGCGGGCAACCTCATCCTGCGGCCGTAAGACATCGTCTTCCGAACCTACCGAGGACTGTGTAAATAGATAGCCGCCATCGCGACTGATATACATAAGGAGGAATAAAAAATGAGACCGACGACATCGTTGGTAAGCCTGCTAGTGGTAGTAATATTGGTGGTGGCCGGAATCTCGGTACAGCCGGCCGCTGCGGCAGACGAGCAGACCGTTAGTGGCATCACTAGTGCCGCTGAACTGCCCCTATGGGCCGAGCAGAAGTCGCTCGGGGAGCTGGCCCAGGGGAGTACCGAGCAGCATGCCATACCCTCAGATGACCCTCAGCCCGTGGGCGCATGCTGGGGCGGCAAGGCCATACGGATGGGGAACGACGAACTAAAGGTGGCCCACTGGGGCCCACCCGAGCAGCTCACCTGGAGTATCAGCAAGACCGACGTCTGGGATCGGCGTTATTTCCCCGAGAAGCCGATCACTCTGGAGCAGATTCGGGAGCGGTGCTTTGACGAAGACTACAATGCAAATCAGTTTAGCAACAGCGACAACTACTACCTATCATACCATGTCTATGAGTTTCCATGCCCAAAGCCAGTGGGCCAGCTCATTCTGATGTGCCCCGACCTGACTGGCGCCGCGCAGCCGACCGCTACCTTGCGGCACAGCGATGGTCTGGTCACCGTGCCGCTGAAGTCCGATCAGGCCAGTGGTACTGTCGAGAGTCTGACACCAATGACGCGCAATATCATCATGGTACGGGGGCAGTTTAGTGGCCTCACCCAGCCGCTGCAGGTGCGCCTGTATCGGCACCGGGACACCCTGGTGCCCGGAGGGAAGAGCTGGTCCCAATCCGGCGAATCCCATGTTTCTCAGTATGACTACTCCAAGGATTCGCCAGCCAATGGGCCCTTAGATCCACCCACAGCCGGCAGTGAGGGCCGGTTGTTCTGGATTCGCCAGGAGTTTCCCGGCGAGGCCACCTTCCCCGAGGGGTTCTGGTACGTGTTTATGGGGCTGATTGTTGGTGAAGACTACGACGTAGAGGGTGTTGAGGGCGAAACCGGCCTGGGTACGCCCCCCTACTTCTCGGTGACCGCACGACACGGAGGTAAGGAAGGCCAGAGCCGCGAGAGCCTTCCCAGCCACCACCTTATGCCATGGTATGAACCCATCCGCACGGCCTCCGGCGCGGCGGCCCCCGCCACTATCCCTCCGCCAGCCCTCAGCCGTTTGGCTACCGTGGTGGCC
>JAUWJN010000155.1 GCA_030607655.1 bacterium | reverse complement strand
GAGTTTATGCGTAATATCCTCCGTCAGGACCCGGACGTAATCCTGGTGGGCGAAATCCGCGACCTGGAAACCGCGCAGATGGCCTTCCGCGCCTCGCTGACCGGCCACCTGGTCCTGAGCACGCTGCATACTAACGATGCGCCCAGTGCGGCCGCCCGGCTGGTAGACATCGGCATTCCCCCTTATATTATCGCCTCCTCCCTGGTGGGCGTTTTATCCCAGCGGCTGGTACGCCGTATCTGCCTGCAGTGCCGCGAAGTCTATGAGCCCGGCGAGCAGGAGCTAGCCGCCCTGGGCCTGTCGGCTGAGCAGGCTGCGAAGATAAGATTCCATCGCGGCACGGGCTGTGCCCGCTGTCGCAACACCGGCTACGCCGGGCGGGTGGCCATTTACGAATTGATGAAGATGAATGACGAGCTGCGCACGGCATTGACTGAAGGGGCCGATGCCAGCCAATTCCGCAAGATTGCTCTGCAGACGGGCATGAAGAGCCTGCGCTATGACGCCCTCGCCAAGGTCCACCAGGGCCTGACCTCCGCCCAGGAGGTGCTCAATATAATGTTCGCCCCCGAGATGCTGTAAGGGGGTAATGGGGTCAGAGTTCAGGGAAGCAGGGAACGGCATTGCCTGTCTGTTGGAGGCCGGGTATCCTTGCCCCGACGGGTATCGCCCAACGGCAATCGCGGCAGCAAGGCCGCTCTTAGAATACTGGATCCGCCCTACTAATGAGGAATCAAGCAATGTCAGATGGCGTTGATTGGTTGGAGCGGCTTGTGGAAATCGAGCCGCCCCAGCCCTCAGAAGTAATCCAGGAATATGACAAGCGCTTCCAACAAGAGCCGCAGATTTGGAGCGATCCGGAGCATGACGAGTATGTATACAGGATACTGGAACACTTCTGTGCCGATATGGGACGGCCGCTGGCGGGTGAGCTACTGGACCTGGGCTGCGGTAATGGGCATACCTTGCGCTACTTGGCCGACAGCAGTAAGGGTGCCCTTTCTCTGACGGGCCTGGACTTCTCCGCCCAGGCGATAAAGATAGCTAAATCGCAAGCCCCTGCTGCGCAATTATATTGCGCCGACTTTCTCACCTGGGACATCGGCCGGCGATTTGACTTTATCATCAGTCTGGGCGTTTTTGAGCATTTCCGCAACCCCCGCGCGGCGCTACGCAAGGCCACATCACTGCTCAAAGAGCAGGGGATTTTCTACCTGGAAGTCCCCAACTGCCTCTGGCACGGCTGGTCGGGGCGCCGAGAGGGCTTTCGGCGGCACCGGGGCGGCTCTGACCAGCTCGAGTGGCACCTGCGGCGCTCGTCCTGGGGGCGGCTGATAGCGGATGCCAACTTATATGTCGTGGCCGCTATCCGTGGTCCGACGCCGTGGACTGAGTTTACCTGGCTGCTGTCAAATTCATCCTGGGCTGAGGCATCGCAGTTCCCCGAGCTTGACCGGTTTTGCCAAGTGCAGTGGCGGCAGGCCCGACCTCGGCGGATTCGGCACTTTCGCAACATCCAAAAGCAGCGCCTCAAAGTGGTATTGCAGACGGTTCTGGGGAGGCTGGGCCTGCTGGGGTTTGCCCGTAAGTTTACCCAGCGGATCTGAGGTACAATGGACAGTGGTCAGTGGACAGTGGACAGAAACGGCAGGGCAGCCGACGTCAAGAAGGACCGGCATCTACTGTGGGAGGGCCATCCTTGGCCCGACCGCCGTTGCCGTCGTGGCATCAGCGTTAGTGTTGTATTTACCGTGGTAGGAGCGACATTCCTGTCGCGACTCAATCGGCGCAAATTTGCCCTATATCAGCACTCGGCACTAGGAGGAGATTATGCGTCAAGGTAATGTCGCCGTGCTGTTGGTAGCATCCACAATATTCTGGGGTTCCCCGGCGGTAGCCGCGCCGCAGCCGGACTTGAGCAGTAGCCTGGCTAATAGCCTCACCCACGTCGGGATATCGGCGCCGATGCTGGCGACCACCGGGCTGGTAGTACTAGGCGATGAGAAGCAAGAGCAGGTGGGCCGACAGGCGGCTGATGCGCTGCTGGTTACCGGCGCGGCGACATTGTTGCTCAAAGAAATCACCAAGCAGTCCCGCCCTGATGACCCGCAGGCCGAGGACGGCCTCCCCAGCGGCCATGCCAGTATAACGTTTGCGTTCGCCAAGTCCATATCAGAGGAATATGAGGACTGGGGCAAACTAGCTTATCTGTGGGCCGTGGGGGTGAGCTGGTCACGGGTGAGACGCGAGGACCACAACATCGGACAAGTAGTGGCTGGCGGTGCGCTCGGCTGGTATCTTGCCGACCGCTCGTTGCACTCGCACGGCGGCTTGCTCAACGGATTGGTAGTGAAAGAGGCGCCGCTGGCCCTGACCAGCACATTAACTAGGCCACTGAGCACTTCCTGTTTCAGTCTGTGGCAGACCGTGTGGTAAGAATGGCAGCAGTCAGTGAACAGTAGACAGGAAATGGCAATTTAACAACAGGCAATGGCATCTGGGGGCCGTTGTCCATAGTTGTCGTTGCTAATAGCTTTCCGCGATGGGCCGGCCTCCCGCCTTCGCTCTCAAAACAGCTTCGGCGGACAAGCGCGGCGCTCGACACGGCCCCTCCATTTTACGGCAGACAACGACATGCCTACTTGGTGGTCAATACCCCTATCAGCCAGTCCAGGCATTGCATCAGACTGGGAATGTGCAGGTATTCCTCGGTAGTATGGGGTTGGCCAGCGCCGGTGGCCATAATGACGCTGGGAATGCCGTGTTCGTTGAAGATGTTAGCATCACTGCCGCCCCCGCCCTTGTGGAGCACGGGCTCCAGCCCCACCCGCTCAGCCGCACTAACTGCTCGGGCGACGACTGGTTCTTCGGGACCCAGATGGAAGCCATTATAGGTGCGGCGCTGCTCGATTTCGGCAGCAGCGCCGTACTCGGTCGCCTCCCGCTGAATCACCGCGCACATGTGCCGGGTTTGCTCGTGTAGCTTTTCTTCGTCGTGGCTGCGGGCCTCAGCCGTAAACTCGACGACCTCGGGCACAATGTTGCGCGCCATTCCGCCTCGAATAGTCCCCACATTAGCCGTCGTCTCTCCATCGAGCCGCCCCAAGCGCATCTGCGAGATGGCCCGCGAGGCCACCTGAATGGCATTTATTCCCTTCTCTGGTTCCACCCCCGCATGGGCCGCTTTGCCGCGGATCACACAATCTATTTCGTCCGCGTAGGGAGCAGCCGTGGTCAGTTTGCCCGGCTGGTGCCCCCCATCCAAGACATACGCCATATCGGGAAGTGACAGGAGCAGTGAATAGTCTAGATGCTTGGCACCAATCAACCCTGGCTCCTCGGCCACCGTAAATACGATTACCAGTTCTCCGTGCGGCAACTGCTCCTGCTGGAGCTTGCGCAGGCTGGCCAGGATAATCACCAGGCCCGCCTTACAATCTGCGCCCAGTATTGTATCTCCCGTGCTGCGCACGGTGTCCTCTTCAATTACTGGCTCGATACCCGCCGACGGGCCTACGGTATCCAGATGAGCGTTCACCATTATGGTAGGGAAGCCCTCAGCCGTGGCCGCCAAGCGCCCTATCAGGTTATCACAATCGCCGCCTAACCTCTGCCCCGCACCATCACCATCAAGCTCGATGCCTATTTCGGATAGCTTGATGCGCATTACCTCGGCAAATTCGCGTTCGTGCCGGGAGGGACTGTCAATACGCACCAGTTCACAAAACTCCTGGATAATGCTATCCTGCTCCATTGGTGAATCTCCTCAACGGTGATATGCCAGTATTGTTTGTGGCGAAACTCGGGTGACTATTTCACCAACTTCCTATTCATCACCTGCACACGACGCGCGCATTGAGCTGGGGCTGGAAGTTGACATTGCCAAGCCCTGATACTACACTAAGGGTTGATGCCAGTGTAGCAGCGGAGGCCCTGGGCGGGCCCACCGCGTCGCGATTCGGCAAGGTGTTACCGTAGATGTCCAGTGAGCGTGATTGGTAGCTGTCGGAAGGGATCTGTTTATGCGGGCACTGAAACTGTCGGTAGCCGGAGTGCGGGGAATAGTCGGCCAGACCCTGACCCCACAACTGCTAGTTAACTTTGGGCAGGCCTTTGGTACTTATGTGCAGAGTGGGTCAGTATTGGTCAGCCGTGATACGCGTAACTCCGGCAAGATGGTGGCCCCCACCGTCATCGCTGGCCTGATGGGAACGGGTTGCGAGGTTACTGACCTGGGTATCTGCCCTACTGCCGCCCTGCAATTAGCAGTCAAGCACAGCGAAGCCGCCGGAGGAATTGCCATTACTGCCGGCCATAATGACGCCTCCTGGAATGCCCTGAAGTTCATCCGCAGCGATGGTATTTTCCTCAACCCGCGGCAGAGCGAAGAACTGCTGGACATATACCATCAGGGCGAATATGTGAAGGCTACTTGGGACCAGCTCCAGCCGCTTAAATCCGCTCCGGAGGCTGCCGGACGACATCTGGAAGCAGTGCTGAGCGAAGTAGATGCGCCCAAAATCGCGGCTGCCGGTTTGAAAGTAGCGGTAGATTGCGCCAATGGGGCTTGCTCCGCATATTCTCCTTCGCTGCTGGAGAGCTTGGGCTGTGAGGTGGTGGCGATCAACACCGAGCCTCATCTGCCCTTCCCTCATCCGCCTGAGCCCAGTCGTGTCAATCTCAGCCAACTGCGTGCCCTGGTGCGCGCCGCCCAGGCGGACATCGGCTTTGCCCACGATGCCGACGGGGACCGGCTGGGAGTAGTCGGCGCGGATGGCGAGGCTCCCGGCGAAGAGATGACAATGTGTCTGTGCTCGGAGATGATTCTGCGCCGGGGCGATCCGGGGCCGGTGGTGACTACCCTTTCCACGACTATGGCGGTCAGGGATATAGCCAGACGTTACCGCCGCCAATTATACCTGACGCCCATAGGTCAAGCCTATATTACGGAGAGTGCCTTCAACTACAAGGCGGCTATCGCGGGCGAGGGCAGCGGTGGGGTGGTCTTTCCGCGGCTGAATTATGCCCACGATAGTATGGCGGCTATGGCCCATATCCTGGAGTTGCTGGCCGGCCTTGAAGTCAGCCTCGGCCCGTTCATCAGTGAGAATATACCCAGATATGTTATGTGTAAGGAGCAAGTTGCCTGCCCTACCGAGAAGGCTTATAGTGTGCTGGAGGGCATCCGGGCGCAGGACCTGCCCGACTGGGCGCCAACCCAGGACTTGCGCGATGGGGTAAAGATAATGGCTGAGGACCGCTGGGTACACGTGCGGGTCTCGCAGACGGAGCCGCTGATTCGGATAATTGCCGAGGCCCAGGATGAACTAATTACCGCCGGCCTGATCCGCGAATACGTCAGCCGCGTGCGGCGATTGTTATGAACAACGGGCGGAAGTTGCTGGCAACTTCCGCCCCTACAGACGACAACAGCAATGCCGACTATAAGAACGCTTAAAACCGGTATTTCCGGAGTCCGCGGGGTAGTGGGGGATTCGCTCACCCCCCACCTGCTCACCTCATTTGCCCAGGCCTTTGGGACCTATCTGGGCGGCGGTGAGGTCGCCATCGGCCGCGACACCCGCCCCTCCGGCGAGATGGTGCGCAGTGCCTTGGTCGGAGGGCTGCTGGCGACCGGCTGCAATGTTATTGACCTGGGCATAGTGCCGGTGCCAACGCTGCAAATTACCTGTGCCCGCCACCCCGATATTGACGGCGGCATCGCGATCACCGCCAGCCACAACCCCCAGCAGTGGAATGCGCTGAAATTCATTCGCGCCGACGGCATTTTCCTGTATCCCTATCAGGCCGAGGAGCTGCTCAATGTCTATCATCAGGGCGAGTTCGCTCTGGTCAGCAATGAAGCGATAGGTGAGGTTAGCTTTGATGAGGCGGCCCTGGACCGGCATCTGGCTGAACTGCTCGCGCACACTGACCGCGAGCTTATCGCCGCAGCCAAAATGAAGGTAGTAGTTGCCTGCTGCAATGGGGCCGGAGCGGTAATCAGTGAGCGCTTGCTGACCGAGCTGGGCTGCCAGGTGGTAGCCATCAATAATACTCCCAATGGCATTTTTCCTCATCCTCCTGAGCCGATACCGGAAAACCTGGGTCAACTGGAGGCCGCGGTCAAGGAACACCAGGCTGATATTGGCTTTGCCCAGGACGCTGATGCTGACCGCCTGGCCATTGTCTCTGAACAAGGCGTGGCGGTGGGTGAGGAATATACACTCGCCCTGGCCGCCGACGCCGTCGCCTCCGCGGGGCGCATCCCACTGGTGGCTAATCTCTCCACCAGCCGGATGATACAGGAAGTAGCCCAGCGGCATAATTGTCCGTTTCGGCGGGCGAAGGTGGGCGAGGTCAATGTGGTGGAGGTAATGAAAGAAGAAGCCCGCAAATTCAAGCAAGCCGGTCATACTGATAAAGATGATTGGGTATTCGGGGGGGAAGGCAATGGGGGCATCATTGACCCCCGCATTCACTACTGCCGCGATAGCCTGCGGGCGATGTGCTTGATTCTGGAGGGTCTGGCCGGGGGGGGTGGGCCGGTGAGTACGTGGATTGCGCAG
>JAUWJN010000212.1 GCA_030607655.1 bacterium | reverse complement strand
CTACCATCACGCCTGGTTTGCCAATCCGGCCAATCACCAGACCTTCACCTGGTTTTATCCGTGGGTCACCGAGACCCGGGAGACCGTTCAGGAGGACCAGGGCGGACAACTCAGCCTCGAGGTGGCCACCTATATCAACAACTATTACAATACCCAGTCGCACCAACAGATGTGGAATCGTGTCTTGGCGACCCTCCTCCCGACCCGGCCCGTGTTGGCTATGTGGAGCGGCAGTGGAGGGCACGCGGTAGTGCCCTACGGGACTAACGTTAGCGGCGATGACCGCCAAATCTACCTGTACGATAATAACAACCCGTACTCAGAGACGGAGAGTGGCTCCAGCAACCCCAGTGTGGCGCATGTGGCTTGGGGCGCTAATACCTTCAGTTACAGCGCTTACAACAAGGCCATCTGCCTGACTTACGCCGAGTGCATCACCCCGCCGCAGCTGCCGACCGAGGCGGTCGGGGGCTTGGGCGCGGAGACCACTATCGCCGTAGTCGGGCCCGGGACACGGATTCGGCAGATCTCCGACGAGGATGGCCACACTTTCTTTAACGCCGACGGTACAGTCAACGACGACCCGGCGACGCGCATCCCCTTCTCGATGAAGTTCATTCCGCTGACGGGCGGGCCGACACCGGCCGATGACCCCCAGACCTTCATCTTCACCCAGGCGGCGGGCAAGAGTCTGACCTTCAACCTGCGGGGTGCAGAGGCGAAGGTGTTCCATTGCTTTATGCCCGGCTCGGTCTTCGTGGCCGAGGGAACCGGCGCCGGACAGGTCCAGGTGCGCAATATTGCGCGCGGCGACCGCGAGTTAATACTGCTCAACCCCGCCCGCTTCCAGCCCACGCGACTGGAAATAATCATGCCGCTGTTCGATGATGGCAACCGGGTATTCAAGTTACAGAACCTGCGTAACCTCGGCGCGCAAAGCCTGATAATGCAGCCCGCCCCTAACGGAGCTTCGGTGCAGATCGTCGCCGGCCAGGCGGTCCAGTTTGATCTGGTGGTGAAAGGGCTTAGAGCAGGGGGTATGCAGCAGACCACCTTCGCCAATGTTACGCTGCAGGCAGGCACCAAGGCCATCCTGCGTCCTACCCAATGGGGCAATCTCTCCGCAGGCAAGCTTGATGTGCAACTGCGCAATCTGCAGACAAACCAGCTTCAGCAGCGTCTGAAGGTCCCACCGCGGTAGTAAGTGCGGAGGCTGGCCACAGCGTTGAGCGTAGCAGCCGCCTGCTATTCGCAGGCGGCTGTTTTGCTGCCAGACACTGGAGGCAGGAGAATCCGCTAGGGCGGCGTAATATAGACATACGGGAAGGAACAATTCGCCGCCCGCAACAGTCCTGGGAGATAGAGGCGTGAAGATAGTAGATAGGTATATATTCCGGGAGATACTGGGGCCGTTCGCGGTCGGGGTGCTGACCTTTGTCGTGCTCATAACCGGCCATATATTGTTTACGGTCGTGCAGATAATTTTGGAACATGGCGTATCCCTTCCTAACATCGCCAAGTTCTTATTATTGCAGGTGCCCCGCGCCACGGTACTGGCCCTGCCCATCTCCACCCTCCTGGCCTGCTCGCTGGGACTCAATCGGCTAGCCTCCGAAAACGAACTAACCGCCCTGCGCAGTGCGGGGACTAGCCTGGCGCGGCTGCTAATGCCAGCGTTGGTGCTGGGGGTAGTGGCCTCGGGGGACTCGTTGGCCCTCAGCGAATACCTGGTGCCGTGGGCGGACCAGGCGGCCGAGCGCATGCTGCCCCAGATTGTGCTCAGCCAACGCAGCCTGGCCTTCCGGCCCGGCAAGTTCACCAGTACCGGCCCCGACTTGCACTTCTTCGTACAGGACGTAGATACCCGCCGAGATCAGCTTAAAGGAGTACACGTGTTCGTAGGCCAGTCCCGCGATTTCCCTATACTGTTGCGCGCCGACCGCGCCACTTTCACCGCCCGCGGCCTGGAGACAAGTGCCGTCACCTTTTACCGTGTGGACGGGGAGGGCAATCCCACCTGGGGTTCGGCTAAGCGCTTTCAAGTGAACCTGCAGGATGTATTCGCCAGCCTGCCGGGAGAAATCCAAACTCTGGAGAATATGAAAATAGATGAGCTGCTGGCCAATTGGCGCCGGCTGGAGAGCCAGCATCCTGGGCAGGGGCGACGATATGTGGTGGAATTGCACTGGCGGCTGGCGCTGGCGGCTTCTTGTCTAGTGTTCGCCCTGCTGGCGGCACCCATTACGCTGCGCTTCAGTCAAGGCCAGAGCCTGGTGGGAGTGCTGATGACGCTGATAGTGGCCTTTGGGTATTACGTGATAATGTTGTGGCTGCGTATGCTCGGTGAGGCCGGCACTCTACCGGCAGCCCTATCCGGGTGGTTGCAGAACGGGGCAATTGTGCTCATCTCTATGTGGGCCCTGTGGCGTTATCGGTAACCACTGGATAAGATAAGTTATATTATGCGCGAATCACTAAGGTCAAAAGCGATGGCAGCAATTGCGGCCCTGGCCCTATCGATCGGGCTGCCTACGGGAGGCTATGCCGGCTCCCGGGCGCATCTGGCGCGGCTACCGCGTCCGGCGCCAGGTACGGTGCGCCTAGCGCAAAACATTGAGACCCCAGGGGAGCAACTACCTGCCGAGGAAGCCGCAGACTCGTCCTTTGAGTCGCCCATCCCGGAGAGCGAAGAAGCTGCGCCCAAACCGTTCCCCGGTGAGCCGGTGGGTGACAAGGTCATAATGGAGGCCGATGAGGTCCACTATGAGGCTGGGGCGACTATTGGGCAGGGCAACGTGGTGGTGCGCAGCCGGGAGCTGACTATCACGGCGGATGTGGTGGAAATTGACGAGAACAAGGAATGGGCCCAATTCGGTGGCAATGTGGTGATGGAGTCTGAGAATCAGGTTACCCGCGCCGAGAAGCTGCTTATCAATCTGGATACTGAGCGATGGGAGATCCGCCAGGGACGCACTCAGGTCGCGCCGGAGTTTTTTGAGGAGGGGCAGGTGCTGGAACCACTGTTTCTCAGCGGCCAGCAAGTGCAGGGCGAAGCGGGCGGCGACCTCATTGAAGCCTTTAAGGGCAACTTCACTTCCTGCAATAAGGACCACACCCACTATAGCGTGCGGGCCAAGCACATTGAGCTGCGCCCGAACCGGAAAGTGGTGATAAATAAGCCCTCGTTCTACATCGGGAGTAACCGGGTATTCTGGCTGCCGTTCAGGCTAGTGGCATCACTGGCCGAAAAGAAAAACCGGTTCATGCCCGAACTGGGACAGAACCAGGTGGAAGGTTACTACGCCAAGGTTGCTTATATGTATCTGGCCGGGCAAACCGCCGAGGGATTGGCCAAGCTGCATCTGACCCAGAAGCGGGGCATTGGGCTGGGCATGGACCATTCTATCTTTACTGATAGGCAGACCGGGGAGGGCTCGATATTCTTTGAACCCTCCCAGGGCGCGATGGTAACCCGGCTGCGCCATCGGTATAAGTTGAGCACGACCCTGCAATCTGACCTGCGCGGCAGCTACCAGCAACGCAGTGGCTACTTCGGCACCACCACCTCCCAGTCAGCCGATCTGAGCTTCAGGTACAATGATGACAACTCCGATTCGCAACTGGGCTTCCAACGCTCCTTGACTAGCAGCAACTATAGCACTACCCGCCGGTTCACCACCAACTTCCGCTTCCAGCAGCGCCTGGGCCCCCAGGAGCGGTGGCATGTGCAGAGCAATATGCGCCGCTACAGCCGGCGCGCCGGGGAAGCGGCTGATGAGGAGTTAGACACACGCTTTCAGTACGAACGGCGACTGAGCCACTTTGACTATCAACTGCTAGCCAATAATCGCTATGACTTGGACGGCAGCGCCTACACCGGTGATAGCCACTTTGGCCTCTATAAGCTGCCGGAGTTAACCTTCCGTACCGATACCCGCCGGCTGGACGACTGGAAGCTGCTGGGGCGAGTGCCGATTCGCAGCTCCGTACAATTGGGCAAGTACCAGCAGGACCCCGACGACATCAAAGTAACCCGGGGGGCAATAGATACCCATTTCGGCGGCGGGGAGCAGCGCCTCGGCGCCAGCACTCGGCTGCGCACCTCGGGGCGATATATGCAAGCGTTCTATGACGACGGTTCCGCTCAGTACATCACCAGCCTGAACACGGATTTGCGCCAGAAGCTGGGCGGCGGGTGGGATAGCCAGTTGCGCTATGGCTATCAGTCGCGCCGCGGTTTTGCCCCGCTTCGTATTGACTACGCCGGCCGCCGCCATGACCTGTATTTCCAGACGATACGGGTTAAGCCTGACCGCTCGCGGATCGAGTTGTCTACCGGCTTTGATTTCATCGGTGATCGCTGGCGCGATATGCTCCTGCGCACCGAGTATATGCCCAGCCGCCAGTCAAAAATAGAGCTGCAATCCGGTTATAGTCTCCAGTACTCGCGCTGGCGGCCGCTGAGTCTGCGTTACCGCCAGGTCCATCGCCCCCGATTCTATCTTACCTTGGGTACTGAGTATGACCTGAACGAGAGCGAACTGAGCCGAGCTACTATGGAACTGGACTGGCTGGTGCACCGCAAGTGGCGGGTAGAGCTACTTACTGGCTACACTGGCTACCGTAATAAGTTTGACACCCTGGATGTTGAGATTACCCGCGATTTCCACTGCTGGATTGCCTCGCTGGCCTACAGCAAGCAGCTTGACGAGGTCCGCCTGAATCTGGGGCTGAAGGCCTTCCCCTCCCCCGAGCGCATGCTGGGCATAGGCCGCGGCGGCGCCCGCTTCCAAAGTCTGCCGGGACAATATTTCTG
>JAUWJN010000249.1 GCA_030607655.1 bacterium | reverse complement strand
TTCCCGCAGCAACCCATGTCTGCCTGCAAATGATGTCTAAATAGGGAGAAGAATCCCCAACTAGCAGTAGTGGGATGGTCCCCATGCGCAATTCGCTATTGGTTGTACTCTTAGCCGTAATAGTAATGGTCGGGCATCTATCGGTGGTCGGCTGGCACTTGAAGATGCCTGATACCACGTACTACGCCAGCACTGCCCGCCAGCTATTGCAAACTGGGCGGTATCAGGGCGTTAGCCTGAGACTCAACGAGCTGCGCACAATTGACCAGACGATAGACCATGACCGCCCCTGGCCAGTCTCTTACTGCCGTCCGGGCTTCCCTTTGTTGTTGGCCGGCTTCTTCGCCGTCTTGGGTGCCAGCGATATCACCTACCAGATTGTCAACATCCTCTCGTTCTGTCTGTTGGCCTGGGCAGTGTATCGAATCAGCACGACGATTAACGGCTCAGTCCGCTCGGGGTGGTACAGTCTCGGCCTGCTCATTGCTATCCCTGTCGTCCTCAGTGAAGGCACAAGAATCGGGCTAGAAATGCCGTTTGCCGCGCTGATATTGCTGACTGCGCTGTTATTGTTGCAGGCCAAGCACTGGCCCGCGGCTGTGGCCGCCGGGGCGGGCTTGGCTATGGCGATGTTTATGCGTCCTACCGCTCTGGGCTTTCTGCCCTTAGGATTGTTGGCCGGCACCGCCTTCAACTCCTCACGACGCACGTTGCTGCTGGTCTTCGCGGTCACGTTCATTGTTCTAACTATGAGTGGCCATGTTATAGAAAGCGCCATAAATCCTCCCCCGCGGAACCCAGCCAAGCCTTTCAACCTCACGGCTGATATGCTGATGTGGAAGACCGAGCATTATGGAGAGGGGGTAGTGGAAGAGGCTAGTTGGGCGCAGGTAGCAACCCACTGGAGAGATGTGGTTGAGAAGTTCGCCCGCAGCTTGAATGCCAGTTGGGGCCTCTTCGTCTTCGTAACTCCCTTTTGGCTGGTAGCATTGGCTATCTGGCAATTAGCAAAAAGACAAGCCGGCTCCAAGATATTACCGCTGGCTGCGGTCACCGCGGCCTCGGCGCTACTGATAGTGCTCGGCATAAACCTTACGTCTCCTGAAGCTCTGGGCCGCCATTTGCTGCCGGTGGGAGCGCTGCTGGCTGCTTTGGCCGGAGGTGGTTTGGGTGACATAGTTAGCCGCTCCCGCGCTCGCTTCAGTTCTCTTGTCCACCTATTCCTGGTCATTGTTCTAATATCGGTTATCTCGTATTCAAGACTATTCGTATGGGCCGAGCAGGTGGTAATGCCCACCGCCTTTCTCCACGCAGAAAGGGAGAAAGTTGGAATCCGGGTGCGTAAGTACACCTCTGCTGATGACATAATACTTGGCTCTTATTGTGGGGTGCCCTTCGTCAACTGGTATGGCCAACGCCGGGCCGTAGGCCTGCCGTCCAATCCTGCGGATGTTGGCAAGGTGGTACACGAGTTGGTACCGGTAGACGCCGTCCTGGTCTGTGCAGACCACAGCCCTGCCGTTGCCTCTGAACTGGAGGAGTTATTGCCGGACTTTACTTTAGTGGACAGCTTCCAGCGCCAGGGCTCAGTGTACCACTGCCATTACAAACTGTACGTGCGCGAACGTAGTATGTCCCTCCCAGAGAAGTAGCTAATCAATGAGTGCACTATCTGAAAACAGCGGGCAGTCTGGCTGCCCCCGGATATCACCACGTCAGTGGCTGCTGCTGACAGCAGTCTTTATGGCGGCCAGCGGGATATTCCTGCTCAGCGAGCGTCGCCAGGCCCAGACCTGGGGCTTTCCCCTGGACGACAGTTGGATCCACTGCCGTTACGCGCAAAACCTAACTCGCGGCCTCGGATTCAGCTTTAACCCCGGCGAGCCGTCCAACGGGTCCACCGCCCCGCTGTGGACGCTAGCGGTCGCCGCGGCGTATGCTATAACCGGTGAGTTCCCCTTGACTCTCAAGCTTATGGGTGTGGTTATGATGTGGGGCTGCTGTGTGCTGACGGTGTACATAATCTTACAGATGCTCGGCAAGCCCAACTACGCTCTAGCCGGCGGCATGGCAGTAGTGCTAATGCCTACCTTGATTGGGGCGGCCCTTTCGGGAATGGAGACAGCCCTGTATCCCCTCTTAGTAGTAGCTGCTATATATACTTATCTGCGAAACAAAGGGAAGGCCGGCTGGTCCCAGTTCTTACCCACATTGCTGCTGGCGGCGGGGGTTGCCACTCGGCCTGAGCTGGGCACAATCTTCATCTTCCTCTTACTCGACCACTGGATAAGTGGCCGCGCTCAAAGATTGTCCCGGCGCAGGATAGGACGTGAAATTGCGCTACACGTGGTGCTCTTCTGCCTGTTACTGCTGCCGTACGGGTGGTACAACTGGCGAGTGACCGGCCTACCCTATCCTAGTACTTACACCGCCAAGGTATCAACACAGTGGGGAGCGCACCAAGTAGCCGCCAGATTTTTGCTGGACCCCTGGCGGGCGGTGAGTAGTGAGCTAACCACCTTTGCTAAGCTTAACCCCGTGATCGCACTACTTTTCCCCCTGGGTTTGTTCCGCCTGTTATTGGAGCGCCGCCGAGGTTGGTTATTAATCTGCCTGTCGGTCATCGGCTACCCGGTAATAAGAAAGCTGGTGGCGCCCTTCGGCGAGTTTGATTTTCAAGGCAGCCGCTACTATATGCACTGCTTCCCCCTGGCTGTCATACTCGCCACGGTAGGTCTGGCCCAGGCAGCCGCTTGGGCCCAGCAGCACCGACTGAATCCGCGTCGCCTAACAAGCCTAGCCGCCGTGATTATCGTGCTGGCTTATGCGCCCGCGGTGTGGACCATAACCAAACAGCATGGCCTGTCGGTCAAGAACATCACTGAAATGCAAGTGCACTTGGGACAGTGGTTGGCAAGTAATACTGCTGAAGATGCCTTAATAGCTACTAACGATATTGGAGCTATAGCTGTTTTCTCCCAGCGTAAGATTCTGGATATGGTGGGCCTGGTTAATCCGGCGGTGCAGCCCTATGTCAAGCCTCAGGGCAGCTACGCTTCCGGCATCGGCTATGAGAAAAAGGGGTTACTGGAGTATCTACAACGCAAGCGTCCAGACTATCTGGTCGTCTTCCCAGCCTGGTATCCTGAGTTGGTGACTCACCGCGAGTTCTTTGAACCAATTTACCAGGTTAAACTGCGCGACAATTACATTTGTGGATCAAACGAAATGGTCGTCTACCGGACCAAGTTCGCAAAGAACGCACCGTGACGAATAGGCGGAAGGCCGAATATGTCCGAATTGCCCCGGC
>JAUWJN010000080.1 GCA_030607655.1 bacterium | reverse complement strand
CTTATACCCCGACTGGCCGCGTTGCAGATCACTCACGGCGGACCTGTAATCGCGATGCAGATCGAAAATGAGTACGGCAGCTATGGCAACGACAAGCAATACCTGCGCCATCTGGCAGATGGTTTGCACCGTCGGGGTGTTGATGTCTCGCTGTTCACCTCCGACGGGCCGACGGACTGGATGCTGCGAGGTGGAACCCTACCTGATGTTTTGAAGGCGGTTAACTTTGGCTCTAACGCCACCCAAGCTTTCGCCAAGCTGCGCGAACATCAGCCTTAGGGTCCACTAGTGTGCGCTGAGTTCTGGGATGGCTGGTTCGATCACTGGGGAGAGGACCATCATGCGCGTGACCCGCAGGAAACTGCCCAGGCCCTCGACGAGGTACTGGCTGCCGGCGGCTCGTTTAACCTTTATATGTTCCACGGGGGCACTACCTTTGGGTTTATGAGTGGTGCCAATCACGCTGAACACTACCAGCCAGACGTTAACAGTTACGACTGGGATGCCCCGCTGAGTGAGGCTGGCGATCCCACTCCGAAGTACTACGCCATCCGTGAGGTGATTAGTAGGTACGCGCCGCTGCCGGACCTGCCCGTGCCAGAGCCGACCGCTAAGGCGAACTTTGGCGAGGTAGAGCTCACCGAGCAGGCGCGACTATTCGACGTGGTGGACGAAATCTCTCACCCTGTGCAGCGTGTCAGCCCTGAACCTATGGAGATGCTGGGGCAGAGCTATGGGTTCATTCTATATCGCACGATGGTGACCGGGCCGCGCGAGGAGGCCCCGCTTGTCATTCAGGATGTCCACGACCGCGCTCTGCTCTTTGTTGATGGCGAATACCGTGGAGTGATCGACAGACACATTCCCAGCAGCCTCTCGCTGGCGTTTGGCCCAGGCGATTACCAACTTGACATCCTGGTGGAGAATATGGGGCGAGTAAACTATGGCCCATTTCTCGCCGACCGCAAGGGCATCACCGAAGGGGTGCGGCTTGAGCGGCAATTCCTCTATCACTGGAGGATTTTCCCCCTACCCCTCAACGATCTATCGGGAGTGGACTTTGCACCGGGAAATTCACAGCAAGGGCCGATATTCTGCCGAGGAGTATTCGAGGTAGAGTCGGTGGCGGATACCTTCCTGGCTTTGCCCGGCTGGACCAAAGGCGTGTGCTTCCTCAACGGGTTTAACCTGGGCCGCTACTGGGAAGTTGGACCCCAGCGAACGTTGTATGTTCCGGCACCGCTGCTCCGGAAGGGGCCGAATGAGCTGATCGTGTTTGAGCTGCACGGCATGCTACGGCCAGTGGTGGAACTGCGCGACACACCGGATCTAGGGCTGTAAGTCGGTACTGCTCATCCCTGGTCTGTGCTTGGCCCGTGGTCGTGCAAACCGCGAACCAGATTGCTCGGCGATTGGAACAAATTCTCACGTCCTGGGGTCAAATCATTATCAAGGACCTAATTAGTACCAGGAAGTGAGGCAGCAGCGGGAGTGCGACGTTCGTTGCAGTCAGGAATTTGCCTGCTGGCGATATTGGCGTGCCTGGCGATAATTAGCCCGGCGGATGCTAATCCAGTTAAGGGTCTCCAGCGCTTATTCGAAAAGTGGGGCCTGTTTCAGGGCGTACAGATCTCCGGGCGGAACAGTCTTACCCTCCAACAGGATATTGTAGACGGCTCTGCCTCAGCTTACACCGGCCAGCGCTGGGATACTGGCACATTCCAGCGGCAGACCAGCTTGCACCTGGAAGGCCCTATCTTTAAGGAGTTCGGCTTCCAGGCCGACCTATCCGCCTCCGGCTGGGGCCGAAGCTACTCGCGCTGGGTGGCCGGCTATATCGGCCACGACAGCGCCGTGTATTTGGGGGACCTTAACATCAACCTGCGCGGCAATGAATTCGCCACCTTCTCTAAAAGCCTCAAGGGTTGGCAGATAGACCAGAAGCTACCCGGCGATGGCCTGCTGCGCGGCTTCTACTCTCAGGAGAAGGGCTTTACACGTAATCAGACGATGGCGGGCAACGACACCTCGGGACCCTACTTCCTTACCTATACTCCGATAATTGACGGTAGTGAGCGGATTAGGGTTGATGAGCAGCCCCAGCGCTTTGGTGTGGATTATCGGATTGACTATCAGACCGGAGAGTTGTGGTTTGAACCAGTGGGCGGCCCTCCGAAGATCATTCCCAGCACTTCAACTATATCAGTGAGCTATCAATCCTCAGGATACTTCGGTAGCCCGGGGACCCTGTCTGGGCTGCGGGCGGAGATGCCGCTGATGGGTGGGAAGATGCAAGTGGGCTTGACAATGCTGAACCAGGACCGCCCCGGAGCTGGTAGCGGCGACACGGCCGGCTATCAGGAAGATTACTACCAAGGGTCCGGGTCCACTGGCCCATTTGATACTAATTTCCGGCCCATCATCGCCGATGGCGCTCAGGTCATCTACCAGGGCAAGACGCAAACGATTGAACATGCGCTGGTAGTGTTGGTAGATAATGTGCAGCAGCAAGAGGGTGTTGATTACGATTCATATCGCGAAATAGGACGGATAATCTTCCGCCACGCCGTGCCCCCTACGGCGCTTGTGAAGATTCAGTACTATTATGACCTGCGCCAAACCACGCCTGCGGCCGATACCAAAGTTACCGGATTAGACCTGAGCTATCGTATCTCCCAGGATATGTCGCTGCGCGCTGATCTGGCCCGCAGCAGCGGGGGAAATAGCGGTCAGCCGGGAAGCGCCCGCAAGATACTGCTGACCTACACACGACCCAAGTTCGCCGCGTCCACCGAATACCGAGATATGGAGTCTACCTTCAGCTTCATTGATACCACTGGCTTCCGCCGGCAGGAGAAAGGTTTGGCCGTTAACCTGCAATGGCAACCGCACCGCCACATTCAATTGTTCAATCGCTACTCAAAGATGAAAACTGCCCAGGGACTATCCTTCGGCTACAGCGGCTATGGCGGAGGCTCCGGCTTTCAGACCAGCGATAGTTATTATGGTATGCAGACTGCCCAGTCTGATACTTCCACGAGCGGGTTAGATGTGTCATCCAACAGAAACGACCTGGACCTGCGCCTGACCTTCCCGGGCTGGCCCGCGATGGACTTTACTCATCAGACGATGTCCAATGCCGGCGGCAGCCTCGGGGGCAGTAACTACACCTCCACATCCTTACGCCTAGCTCATGAGTTCAGCCGTCGTCTACGGATTAACGCCCGGCTGGCGAGCACTGACCAGCGCTACGCCGGCCAGCCCGGTGGCGATTCCGATGACCTCACCGAACCACGAGGCAGTAACACCAGCCAACGACTCATTTCGGTTAATTATATGCCGTCTGACGCGCTATCGCTGTTGGTTGACCTGGGCCGTAACCGCTCGGCATCGGTGGGAACGGCCGCCAACAGGTCCAGCTCCAACAACATCCGATTGTCCGCCCGCTGGCAGCCCTCCGATAGGCTCAGTATCGGTGTGGATCGAACCGGCTCCGAGTCAATTGGTAGGGTCACCAGCGGCTTCTACGGGGGATTCCCGGGCAGCGGATATTCGGGGTATCCGGGCACCGGTGGTGGCGGGTATTGGCCGGGCCCCATAGCCGGAGCCGGGACATATCCTTATCAAGACAACGGTGACGATGACGGCGAGGAAGAAACCCAGACACGCTACGAGGATAGTACTACCTCCCTGGATGTCAATTATCGGCCCAGCGACAAGGTTTGGTTGAGCTTCAATACTAGACGGCGCAAATACAGTAGTGGGGGAGGGGCCGGGTATCTGGCCGATAGCGACCAGCGTTCGAACAGTGTGTCGCTGTCCTGGCAGGCCTCGGATACGCTAACAGTAAACACTGCTCTCAGCAAGGACAATCTTAGCTTCCTGCAGGAGGGCTACGGGGCCGTCAATAATAAGATGTTAACTGTCGGCCTCAACTATCAGCCACGCGACTGCCCCTGGGGAGCCAGCCTGAGTATGAACCGGATGTCGGGCAGCAGTCCCACCTATATTGAGATTGGCGGCCGCCAGCGCTCGCGCATCGTCAGCACCGCCCTGTTTGATGTCAGCGGCCAACTGAATTATCACCTGCGCGATGGCGCCGACTTGTACACGCGGGCAGGTATCTCGGATTTTGACAGCGGCTATTCTGCCTTCAAGAAGCATAATGCGGAGGTTGGACTCAGCTACAAGCTCAACGATACCAGCCAGCTCACTTTCGGCTACCGGTTTATTAAGCATATTGCGGATGAGATTGACTCACCGTTTTACGGCTACACCGGAACCGCAATGCAGTCGCAAGACTACATCACCAATACGTTTATGCTGACATATAACACTCAGTTCACTAGCGGGTTAACCGGTGGGGAAGCCTTTAGAGGCCCGACGGCTACTTTCGGGGCCCCGTCTTACGGGCGTGGTTATGGCTCCGGTGGATTGGGGGCGGGGGAGTTGAACCTGGGCACTTTTGGCGGCTATCAGACAGGCTTCGGAGAAACCTAAATATATGGGGGCTATGGTCAGCAGCGTGACTACGGGGCGTTTCGGCCTGGGATGGGATATGGTAGTGGCGACCAGTATCAGCAAGGGCATCAGCGGGAACAATATCAACGCCGCGGGGGCTTCGATGCCGGCCTGGGCGAATTCCAACCGGAGCCGCCGGCGGCGGAAGCCGGGCCCCTGACCTCACTGGATTGGCAAGCCGCCGCGCCGCCCCGGGAGCCACAAATTTCCGCTCCCGAACCTGTCGCTCAGCCCTGGCCTCTGTGGGAAGGGCTGTCTCGCTGGCAGATTCCTGATGCCGACCGATTGTGGTGAATTAGTGATGAGATCAACCAGGACATTGAAGATATCATTCCTACTGATTACTCTCGTGTTGGTGGGGCGTAACCCAACTGATGCCGCCCCCTTCCGTAATGTTGACAATACTCCCTTTGCCACGCGGGCTAATGGCCCACAGGGGGCGGTTTTGATAGAGCACGGGCCCGCCTCACCCCTCCTAGCCCCTCTCCGTTCCGGAGAGGGGAACCGGATAGTACTGTCTACCAGTACGGCGCGCGCCGTCGCGGCTCGTGCTGTCGCGGCTCAGCACAGCGTCAGGTCGCTCCAGCGGGCTGAGCATACTATGCGCCTGCTGCAGGATTTGGGCCTGAAAAGCCCAGACGCCGAGGTCCGCTTCCCGCGTACGGTGTATCACCTGAGCAATGGGCGTCTGGTACTGCCTGACATGATGTACCTCCAACAGACGGGTGGACAGCTTGGCGACCCGACTAACGAGATTACCTTCCAATTCAGTGGCTTCCCCACTACCGACGAACAGGCTCTGCGTGCTTACTTGCAAACCGCGGTGCCCAAGGCGCGGCTTATCTACGGCCCCCCTGCCTTCGACATTACCGTCACCGTCGTCCAGGACGACACTATGCAGGATATTCAGGGTGGTTTCTATGATACGGCCAGCAATGAGATACATATCCCACCGCTGTCAGGCAACTTCCCCGAGGATACTCTTGTCCTGATGATGCTGGTGCTAAATGCCTTCCACGACGATGTAGCCTTCTTCTATGACGCCTGGGAGCAGGGCTTTATTGGGGCAGCCGCCACTGCCGTGCAAACTACGCCCGGAGTCTCTCCTGCTTATGATCCCGTGGACCCGGGGCCTTTCTATTGCCTGTCAGTGTATGAATGTGAGAATCAACCGGCATTGGGCAATAATACCTTCTTCTCCGAATCGGGATTTGCGGGAATGTTAGTATGGCGGATTGCGATGGCTCGGGCGGCGTGGTTCAAATGCTATATTGAGGACCCTTATTTCTTTGCTAACTTCAATCAACTATACTATCAGGGGTTCTACGATGCCCTGCCTGGCGATGTCCCCGGGCTGAAGGATATTGCGGGGCAAGTGCTGCCCTGGGTGGAGGGAATGAGCTTCTACGACTGGTACGAACGGCAGTACGCACTGGATACCAGCATCCGCACCGGCAGCAAACTGTATACCTGGAATATCCCCCTGGAGCAATCAGTGGCCTTGATTGCCGAGCACTATGTGACGGACGCCAACGGCAACGAGTCGCCGCGCGGTGGCCAGGGGCGCACTATCTACTGGAACTACGACTTCACCCTGAGCCTATATGCCGAAGAGGGCAATGTCCTTGATGTGGCCGCCAGCGGTGACGGCGCCGGCGAAGGCTACCTAATACCCACCTTCTTTAATATCGGCGGCCCGCAGCGGGTGACCGTCCAGGTTGATCTTAATGGCCTCCGAGCTATGTACCCGTATCCGTATGGAGTGCGTGGCTTTGAGTCGGGCGAGAATGACTTCTACGGGGGATTGTTGGGCGGACCAGTCGGTACCATCTCAGTCACCGGAGATGCCTCTGCTGATAACATTGGTGCCGACCGCGGTGTGTGGGAGCACTTGCTGACGGGCAGTCGCCTCTCGCCGATGCAACTGGAGGTTACCGTTGCCAACCCCCAAGGCCAAATCAACACCCGTACAGTCAATGTCGGGTGGGACTCGTACGTGATGTTCATCCAGGGTGGCGGCCAGGCGCAGGTGCAGCACACCTTCTCCGCCGGATTGATGATGATGTCGCTGCCAGTTCAGCCGACGTCCCCCAGTGCCGCCGATCTGCTCGGCGTGCCGCCCGAAGATTTACTGCTGGCCCACTGGGATCCGGCGGCGCCGCCGAATGGTACGTACCATGTCTGGCCGGATATTGAGCCATTTGTCCCGGGGCGCGGCTTCTGGTTACGCCTCCTGGAGGATGCGCCGGTGTCGCTGGACGGCGTTTTGCCCCCGGAGGATAGAGATTATCCCATCCCGGTGGAGCTAGGTTGGAATATGATTGGCAGCCCGCGCCGTCAGTCGGTAGACCTCGCGGACTTACAAGTACAAGTCGGAACCAAGGACGCCGTCAGTCTCAATGAAGCATTTAATCTCGGCTATCTGCAGGCCGGCGTTTTTGGCTATAACCAGACAAACGGGTACGAACTGGTGGATACACTGGAGCCGTTTGCGGGATATTGGCTGCGCTGCCTGACCCCGGGAGGCGCCCGGCTGATCTTCCCGGCGCAAACTGGTGCTGCCCGTTACTAGAGTCGCTGAACCCAGGATACATCATCAAGGTAATGTCGGATAACATCCGGTCTCCAATCGAGCTATTCCTCAGTACCGCACTGGGCTTAGCCGTGCTGGTTGTCTTAGTCGGCTGTGGCGGTGTCAGCCCGGGCCAGAGCCAGGAGCCAAGCACGACTACCGTTATTGTGGAGTGCGTTGTAGAGGGCACTAATGACCTGCTGGAGGTGCCGGCGGACATCGTGGTGGGCGGGGTGCGCGGCCAGACGGATATGGTCGAGGGCTGGGTCATCCTGGAAGATGTGCCACTGGGCGAGGAAAACCCTCCCCAACAGCCCCTCACCGCTACCGCTCCCGGCTACGTTACCCACAGTGAGATGCTGCCGCTCAACGAATACTCTTATACGGCCGTCAGCGTGTCGATGACGCCGGCCGACCCCCAGCAGACCGGCACTATCTCCGGCACGGTCACTGATGTAAACAGCGGCGAGCCGGTGGTCAATGCCTTGGTTAGTTTTCTGGAACCAGGCGCAGATGAAGCGGGGGCTGTTAACGGCTTCACTGATGCGACGGGCCTGTACACAATAGGTGGCATACCCGCAACCGATGTTGAGGCGCTGTGCCAGGCGACGGGATACCTGGCGGGGACTGCTACCATGGCTATAACCGCGGATGCCGATGGCAATAACCAGCCACTGGATTTTCAACTGGTCAGCGGGAGCACCACGATAACAGTGGCTGGCGTAGTGCTGGACCTGCGCACTGAGACGCCCCTAGCCGGCGCCACAGTGGAAATAGATAGCCAACCTGCCGTCACGACTGATTCCGACGGATTGTTCTCGGCCCCGCAGGTAACAGTGGGGCCGAGGGATATTGTGGTTACCGCTGATGGCTATAACCCCTATCAGAAGACCATTACAGTGACGCCCGGGATGGCCGATCTGCGCATACTGCTCGCGCGTGAATCCCCTCAGCCGCCACCGGGGCCCTACACCATCAGTGGCCAGGTTACGCTGATAGGCGCGGCGGACAACTCCGGGGCCGTAGTAACAGCCTTTGATAAGGACCGCGCCGAGGAACTGGGGAGAACGGTGACGGATGCGGGCGGCTACTATTACCTGTTTGTGCCCCCGGGACGCTATCGCATAGAGGTCACCTACGGAGGCAAGTCTATCGGGCGCGATGTCGAACTACTAGGCGGTGGCCGCGTGCTTACTGGGATCGATTTCACATTGACCGTGCCATAAAGTATACTAGCGATAACTGACCTATTCAGCCTGGTGATAATTACGCCCAGCCGAGGTGAAGAGATGAAGCGTTCAATAATCATAGCCATAACATGCCTGGCAATACTGTGGTCGCTAGCGCCTACTCGGGTGCCAGCTCAAGGCGAGCGGGGCAGTGGAGCTACTGATTTTGGCGAGCGGCTGCCGGGCATTCACTCGCCCGTTCTGGATGAATTAGCCAACCAAGCAGGCCGGCCGCCCTGGGCACCATTGGACGTTCTGTGGGGGCACAGTGAAGTGGTACCGCAGCTTTTGCAAATACTAGATGACGCTGGCGCAGACGAGCGCGCACGGGCAGCCTTTGTCCTGGGCCAGATTGGTTGCCCCGAGGTGATAGATGCCTTGTATGCAGCCAGGTGCGATAATGATAGAACCGTCCGCATTCACGCGGGCATTGCTCTGGCCTACCTCGGGGATAAGCGGGGACTGCCTGCGGCCTGCGCAGCCTTAACCAGTGCGCCGCCGTGGGTTCGCTTCTACG
>JAUWJN010000216.1 GCA_030607655.1 bacterium | reverse complement strand
TGAGGCTCTGTGCCTGCCCACTCCTCACACGACTGCCGTCGCTAGCAGGGCCTCCCGCAGCGAATCGAACACTAGCCGGCCGGGGCCGGGTGCCGCCATCGCCTCGCGGCTGCCCCAGGCTTCTGCTTTCTGCTCGCCCCACATCTCTCCCAGCTCACCGGGTAACTGCCGCACGAAGCTAGCCCGCTCCGGATGGGGCATCATCGCCAGTACATTGCCCTGCGGATTGCACAGGCCGGCGATATTGGCCATTGCCCCGTTAGGATTCACCTCGCGGCTCTCATCAACATGGCCCTGGGCGGTACAGTACTGGAAGACGATTTGATCATTCTCGCGCAATTGGTCAATGAGGCCTTGGGTGCGGGTAGTGAAGCGGCCCTCGCCGTGAGCGATGGGCACGGGCCAGATGTAGTCCGTCTCCATCTGGTTAGTGAGGGTGCAACGACCCTGGGGGCAGCTATGTTTCAGGTACACCCAGCGGCAGCAGAAATCTCCCAGCCGCCCGGCAGGGTCGGGGTAGTTAGGGGCCAGAGCCATCTCCACCTGCCCGGGATGCAGTCCGGGAATCAAGCCTGACTCCACCAGGACCTGAGCGCCATTGCAGATACCCAGCACCGGCTTGCCGTATTCGATGACCTGGTCAAACATGGTCGCGACGATCGGCTCCTTGGCGGCAATCGCCCCGGAGCGCACCCGGTCCTGGTAGGAGAACCCGCCGCCGATGATATAGCCATCATATTCGGTCAGCAGTTCGGGGTCACGATTCCAGCGGAAGATATCGCAGATTATGCCGGCTGCTTCCGCGGCCCGTTTCGTTTCCCACTCACAGTTAGAGCCGGGGAATTGTATCAACGCCACGCGCGGGGCATCGGTTGAGACCATCAGTAGAACTCCTCTCTGGAACTGACTGTATGATTCGTATTAGGAGCCGCGATTTCCTTCTCCGGGATCGTGGCCCCCCGTTACCCCTCTCCGGCACGGAGAGTCGCCGACGCGCCAAAGCCGCTATGGCGACGGCGCGGGGCCTGGGGTGAGGTCATTTGTAGGAGCGGCATTCTTGCCGCGACCATATCGGGCCAGGAATGGCCCTCCTACGGTAGGCTGAGATATTTCCCCTTGTGTCGTAGGAGCGGCGTCCCCGCCGCGATCATACTACTCCATCGGCCACCGTGGTATTATCTGATCAATCTCGGCCATTAGGTGGATTGTTTCCCGCAGGGCCAGGACTATCCTCTGATAGTGGGTGATGTCGTTAATGGACAGGGTGCGGCCTTTGCGGTCCTTGAGCCATTTCTGGCAGACCTGGTAGCCGCCGATATGAAACTCCCAGACCTCTGGTTCAATGCCCTCAAAATACTTGTTATTGTTTATATACACGCGCTGGTGCGTGTCGTCGTAACGCACTGTCTCAACGTCGTTGCTGCCCTCGCCCTGAAATCTGGGCCGCTCGCCGATTTCGCCTTCAGCGCGCATCAGATGGAGGTCGGCCAGGCGCTTGCCCTTCTCCACTAACTTGGCAAACAGGTCTTTATCCGAGGTCAGAGGCAGGCGGGGGAAGTCAATCTTGAGAAACTCGGCATAGCGCTGCCGGTAGGTGGGGGAGTGGAAGACGGCATAGGCATAGTAGAAGACATCCTCCGGCCCGAAGGTCTTGGTCAGGTCGCCCCCCGCGTCGGGGATGAAGGTTAGTCCAAGTTTCTCTCCAAATTCTTCAACAAACCTGGGATTTAGATTGGCCCGCCGCCTCTCTTCGGTAGTCCCCTCCTCCGGGTACAGGTAAAGGGGAAAAACCATGTTCCCGCCACGCCGAAACAGATTTTGGTCATCGATCGAGTCAGTAGCAAAGATGAGAGTCCACGTACCGGATACTACCTGTCCGGCGCGCCCAACACACAAACCCAAGTTAGGCTCCATCAGTTGAGACATGATTCGTACACGCGGGTTCGTCACCACGTGCCGATTGAATACAGTCCACCGGTGGTCAAACGGGCGATATAGGCACTTCGTGATCTGGTTGCGCCAGTTCTCCTCCTTTAATGCAGACCTCGCCGCGCTAAAATTCCATTGCCGCGTGCTGCATAGCTTGTACCGTTGCCGCAGCTCAGTTTCAGTCATTTCGGGAGCCAATAGCTCCGCAATATGGTCCGAGATCTCCTGGCACGTGAAGCAGATCGCAAACTCGTCCTGCTGCGTTTTGAATCCGGTGCCATAGGCTCGCGTCTTGTCCTTCGAGTAGGATCCGGTGCCAAAGACGTACGTTATCGAATTCCAGGATCGGTATTCCAGTGTTGTCAGTGAAAGGGGTACGAACAAGAAATCTGGCGCTCGCGGTTGTAACTGGCTAAAGGTGGTCGACCCAGCACAGCTTGTTGCGAGGAACTGGTATTTTGATTCTCTGTCTCCCCAAAGGTCGGTGTGTCTAACGGTACAACCCTTCGATTTCTGCCCAGGTCTTTCAAGGATGGCTATGCCTACGCCCTGTTGAATATCAAAGACGTTTTCATCCGGTTCTCCATCTGGCGTTGTCTCGCGACGACGAACATTACCATGCAGATCAACTAAATAGATCGAAGAGAAGGAACACAGGAGAGAATTTCTCACGTCTCGGAACATTATGCCGTCGAAGTAATTATTGTTGGTTATCATCCCCACGATGCCATGTCCCGTTCGTTGGATTCGCCACTGGGCAAATCTGAGAAACTTAATGTAGTCGTCTGAGAGCGCAGATATCTGCGTTTCTTCTTCTCTCACCGTAGTCTTGTAGTCCTCAATCAACTGCGTGATCCACGGGCCTGTATTAACGGAAGACGACGAATACGGTGGATTGCCCAGCACCACCATAATGGGCTTGGTGCGCTTGATGTCCCCCGCCGCCTCGGACTCTTCGGCAATTGTTCGTTCTATCCCCAGCCGCAACTGGCCCTCTGCCAGTTCGATAGCCTCCTCCAGGGAGTTAGTCAGATAAATACCCAGGCGCTCATCACCTCTGAAGTCGTAGCCCAAATCCTGCAACTGAATGGCTAACTTCATGTGAGCGATGGTATAGGGGGCCATCAGGAGCTCAAAGCCAAATACCCGCCTCAGCAGCCTCTCCTGCACGTAGCTCTTCCACGCGCCCTGGCCCAACTGGTCGCAGACATTCTTATGAATCTGGTCAATGACAAAATACAGGAAGGTGCCGGTGCCGGAGGCGGGGTCCAGAATATAAACCTCTTCATCGGCCAGCCCCAGGGGCTTGTCAAACTTCTCCTTGAGCAGGTAATCAATGGAGCGGACGATATATTTAACCACCGGCTCCGGCGTGTAGTAGACCCCGCGCAGCTTCTTCTCCTTCGGGTCATACTCGCGCAGGAAATCCTCGTAGA
Source organism: bacterium (assembly GCA_030607655.1). Classification (GTDB taxonomy): domain Bacteria; phylum Armatimonadota; class Zipacnadia; order Zipacnadales; family Zipacnadaceae; genus JALGTV01. The sequence goes on along the minus strand of JAUWJN010000216.1, from coordinate 1,407 downwards.
AGTGCACCACCGGGTCCTCGCGCCCGGGTCGCCGGGCGAAATCAGCGGCAATCTCGCCCATCTCCGCCCGATTAAGTAGCTCGGCGAGTTCGTCCACTATCCAGACAATACTCTGATCCAGATCAATCCCTGCTATTTGGTTAAAGAGGTCGCGCAGGAAAGGGTTGGTCTTGGGGAGATCGAAGGCGGCGTGCTCGCGGGTGAACTTGGTGCCCGCGGGGACGTTATAACGCGCCGAGAATAACCCATAGGCAATCGTCTGGGCATACATATCGGCAAATTGTGCATAATCCAAATCGGGGATGAGAGTATCGCGGAACGCCTGAAGCTGCCCGTGCAGCTCACCGCCCTCCTCTTCCTTGTTCAGGGCCTGCCCTGTCATATTGCGAATCATCTGCGCGGCCCCGGCCATATATCGCGCCAGCTCCTGCGCGGTCGCGGCGATGGGTGGTTCAGTGAGCAGGAATGCCCGCAGCAGTTCCCCAACGTCGTTGACGCCCTCTTTAGTGCTGCGCACCTTGCCCTCGCGGTCCAGCCATCCCAGCCGTGCCTCCCCGCGCCGCTCCCCCTCCACATACCAGCGAAACTCCAGGTAGTCAGTGAGGATAAGATTGGGCAGCGAGTCGCGATAGCGCAGCAGTTGCTCATCTTTTTCCCATTTATCCAAATTCTGACCGATGTCTTTGCACTCCACATAGCCGACCGCCGCCTGCCCTCGCTTGATGGCAATATCTGGCGCGCCGCAATCACGGACGTGCTGGGGCTGGACAATAGCCGTTACGTCGTCGGCCAGAGCCTCCAGCAGCGTAGCGAGTGTGCCATAGTGGGTGGCCTCAGTGGCCTGGCCCGTGCGCAGCTTCTCCCTCAATTCCCGCAGGTATATCGTGAAGGGCATATTGGGAATTTCGCTACCACTGAGGGTATGTCCTTCTCAATCAGGTTGTATTGTGGGAGCGGCGTCCCCGCCGCGACCACCCCTGCTGCGTTGACTTCGGTGCGTCGCGACTGCTATACTACTGTCGTTGACTGGCACGCCGTTTCCCGGAGAATAGTTGTGGGCCAACTTATCATTATCGAAAAATGGGCCGAGAACCTGGAAGAAGTCACCGTGAACCGCTGGCTGAAGGAGGAGGGCGAGCCAGTGGCCGAGGGTGACTCCCTGCGCGAAATTATCACGGAGAAGGTAACCTTTGAGTATGAAGTAGAACAGCCCGGCGTATTGCGGGAAATCTATTGTCCCGCGGGCAGCGTTGTGCCGGTTGGCTATGTGATTGCATTCATCAGTGAGCCCGGCGAGCCGCTGCCCGCCACTGTGCCGCAAAATAATGCCGAACTTATGGAGCGGTATCGCGCGGCTGCGGAGCTAGGCCTGGATTTAGAGATCGCGCTTGACCAACTTCCTGGACC
>JAUWJN010000040.1 GCA_030607655.1 bacterium | reverse complement strand
TGGTAAGGACGATCTACCCCATGACTGCGTAACAGGCGCAGCCTCTCAGCCAGGGCACTATCACCGGTAGTTACCATTCCGCCTTCCCCACAGGTGATATTCTTGGTAGGGGTGAAACTGAACATCGCCGCGTCTCCGAAGCTGCCCGCCATTTCCCCCTGCCAGTGAGCGCCATGAGCCTCGGCAGCGTCCTCAATGAAAGCCAATCCCTTTCGCCGGCAAAGCTGTACCAGGTTGTCGAGGGCATAGGGCTGCCCACCATAGTGCATCGTCATTACCGCCGCGGTGCGAGGGGTAATCTTGGCCGCAACATCCTGCGGGTCTAGGCATAGAGTGTGGTCGTCAATGTCAGCGAAAATCGGCGTGGCCTGGGCATGAATTACCGAAGTCACCGTAGAAATGAAGGTCAAGGATGGGACTATCACCTCGTCACCGGCGCTTATCCCCAGACCTAGCAGAATGGCATGTAGGGCAACGGTGCCATTGAACATTGCTACGGCATCAGTGACGCCTACGTATTGCGTAAAGCAACGTTCAAACTCCTCGACTTTCTTCCCTTGACTTAACCAGCCGGATCGCACTACATCACTGGCTGCTTGGACCTCGGCCTCAGTAATCCACGGCTCACTAAATGGAATCTGCATCGCGCACCTTATTGAACTATTTTTGTTTACTACTCGCCTAGAACGATTCGCTCTCTACCGGCAATATCCTTCTCTCGCGGTGAGCACAGACTGCCGCTCTCAAGTTTAATGCTCAACTAGCCGATAAAGAAAGGCAGAGCAGTGGGCACCGGTTAGCGGGCAAAGTCTTCCTGAGTAATGTCTCATTGCAGCACTCATAATAGCCACATTGACATCTTCAACGTGTTGTACGGGTGTATCTCTGAACACTTCCATAAGCAGAGCCAGATTAAGCTTCTAAGGGGGGCGTATCGTTGTCAACTAAGACCTGGTTCCACGCCGGCTGTGGGCTAGCGCTTTGCTGTCTACTCCTACTGCTCACCTCGCTGTGCCCCGCTGGGGCGACGCCCGCGGCTAGCCCATACCACCTACGTCCTGGTGACATCCTGCAGATTACCGTGCCGGGACATGATGAGCTCACTTTTAATTCCAGCAACCCGATAGAGATTCGACCGGATGGCCGATTCTCTTATCCCTTCGCGGGCGAAATCGTGGCCGAGGGTAGTACTGTTGAACAGATTACCGTGTTGCTCGTTGACGCTCTTAGCCAGCATCTACGTGCTCCGCAGGTAGCGGTAAACGTGATTAAGTATGGGGAGGAAGAGATATATGTCCTCGGCGAGGTCAACAGGCCGGGTGCGTTTGCGTTGCCCAGAGGCCGAGACTTAGGCATCCGCGAGGCTCTAGCCTTGGCGGGCGGGCTCACGCCCGGGGCATCGCTGGAGACGGCTAGGTTGTTTCGGGCCGGTCAGCCCCCGAACCTGATAAACCTGGGGAAGATACTGGCAGCGGCCTCCGAGGTGGGGGCTGTTCTCCTCCAGCCGGGAGATACACTCGTTATCGAACGCCAGAATAGGGTCACAGTTATCGGCGAGGTTGAACACCCCGGCACCTACCAATTACCCGACAATGGCAAAGTATCGGATGCCCTGGCGATGGCCGGGGGGTTCGCCAAAGACTACGGAACTGGCGGAACTAGGGCCAACCGAACACAAGCGGCGCTGATTAGAGCTGACCAGACTGTCGTGCCTGTCAATATAGCTGCCATTCTATCCGGCCTGCATCCTGAGGCTGATATCAGGATGCATACGGGAGATACGCTACTTATTCCAGAGGGTAGAAATCAGATCGCCGTGCTAGGGCAGGTGCGCAACTCAGGGTCGTATTACCTGGGAGGCGACGAGAAGCTGTCTTCGGTGTTGGCGATGGCAGGTGGGGTGACGCCGGATGCCGATTTACAACACATCCGCATAATAAGTCCAGATGGGATGTTTAGTACAGTCAATTACGAGCCCATGCTGCGTGAGGGAGCTGTGGAGCCAGACAGATTGTGCGCCGCCGGCGATACGGTGATAGTACCTACTAATCGGAATCGGGTTGCGGTGTTCGGTGCTGTTAATCGCCCCGGGGTTTATGTTATTGAGACCGGTGATACCATACTTGATTTGATGGGAAAGGCAGGCGGGATCATACCCCAAAAATCGGCCCCCCAGCATACCATACTGCTGCGGCAAGAGGCACCGGATGGGGAGCCTATGACCATCAATCTTCAGGCTATGATGCAGGGCCGAGCTGGGTCGGGGGGATTTGTGGCCCAAAATGGCGACGTTATCTTTGTACCTGAATCCCACAAGCTTCACTGGCAGGATTGGACTAAGCTACTGTCCTCTATCGTCAACGTATTGTGGATATTTGATGAATTATAGGCAGGACAACGCTAGGCGCAGACCTGCCTAGTACCGGCTGAAGGGAGTTCGCAACTTGGCTGAATCACCGGCTGAACTCGGACTACGGGACTACTTTGAAGTTCTACAACGACGCAAGTGGATAGTCATTGAAGTCTTTGTGGTACTGGTTGCTACCGTGGCGATCGGTAGCTTGCTGCAAGCCCCTGTGTATCGGGCAACGGCGGCGTTGCTGGTCGAAACCCAGGCCCCCAGTCCGGGCCGACGTGAGGAACTGCCGCTAGTCGCCCTTGCGATGGAAGTGACCCGCAGCCGGACGATAGAGACTCATAAGCAGCTCATAACCAGGCGACCAGTCCTGGAGGCGACGATAGCGGACTTGGACTATCCGCTGATTGTAGAGAAGCTGCGGCGCCAAATATCGGTGGAGACCTTTCGCGACACGGATGTAGTCGAAATCCACGCCGATAATAATGACCCGGAGATAGCCACTAAAGTAGCCAACTCGCTTGCCGATAACTACATATTGCTTAATCAGGAATACAATCGTGCCTCAGCCGAAAGTGCCTCTCGCTTTCTCGAAGAACAGTTGGCCACGGTGAAGGAACAAGTAACCGATGCCGAGGAGAAGATAGAGAGCTATAAGCGCAGTACGGGAATAAGTGATCTTGACCAGGAAACTCGCCAGCGAATCGCGGGGCTGGAGGAGTTAGCGGGGAAGTTGGCGGTCGCCGAGGCGGAGGCGCAAGCGGCCGCGGCTGAAAGTCGGGTCATAGAAGAGCAGCTAGCAGAGGAGGAACCGTTTGGGTTGCGGGCTTCTTCCCAACAGTCCAATCCCGTTGCCCGAGAACTGGAGACCGAACTTGCCCGACTAGAGGCGGAGCGAGCGGGCCTGCTGGCGGAGTACGCCCCACAGAGTTCGCCGATGCGGGTCGTAGACGCGCAGATCGCGAAGTTGAAGCAACAGCTCGCCCATCAGCTCGAGATGATCCTGGCCTCCACCACCCAAGGCGCTAACCCGGTGCGCGACGAGCTTTTGACACATGCGGCTCGCAGCAAGGCTGCTGTGGCGGCGGCGCGCAATCGAGTCACAGCGTTAGAACAAGCGCTGCGTCGCGGGGAGGCGCAGCTAGGTAAGATACCAAGCAGACAAAAGGAATTAGCCCAGTTGATGCGGACGGGGAAAGTCGCGGAGCGGGTATACACACTATTGCTGGAAAAGTATCACGAGGTGCGGGTGGCTGAGGCGATGAGCCTCTCCAATGCGCGGCTGGTCGAGCCAGCAGTAGTTCCGCAATTTCCCATTAAGCCCAGATATAAGCTCAATATCGCCCTGGCTTGCGTTTTCGGACTCATCCTGGGAATTATGCTAGCTTCTTTGGTGGAATATCTTGACAATACCATCAAAGACCCGAAGGAGATTAGCGAGGTTCTAGGTGTGCCCGTTTTGGGGATAGTGCCCCGTTTCCGCAAGGAGGAAGGCGAGTTGGTGACCGAGCAAGGACATCGCTCCCGAGTAACAGAAGCCTTTCGGACTCTTCGCTCCAATTTGGGCTTTGTGTCCGTTGAACAACCGGCCCGTACCCTGGCGATAACGTCGGCGGGGACAGCAGAGGGGAAGACCTTTGTGGCCGCAAATCTGGGCATAACATTAGCCCAGGAGGGCAAGAAGGTTATCCTCGTGGATAGTGACCTGCGTCGCCCGAGCATCCATAAGTTATTTGATGTGGACAATACTGAGGGCCTAACTAACGTGCTAGTTGGCGGACGTGAGCTCGGGGAAGTATTGAAATCTTGCCAGGTGGAGGGATTAGAAATTCTGCCTAGTGGGCCTATACCCCCGAATCCAGTAGAGTTATTGGCTTCAGATAGGATGGGCCAGGTGTGTGAGGAACTGGCAGACCGAGCAGATATTGTTCTATTTGACTTGCCGCCCGCACTGATAGTCGCTGATGCGGCCACCTTAGCCTCGCGAGTGGACGGCTCAATATTGGTAGTAGAGCAGGGCGGCCCCAGCCGGAAGCTAGTCGCCGAGACTCGGGATCTGCTGGTTCGGGCGCATAGCCGGATCGTCGGCGCGGTACTAAACAAGATGTCCAAACAGGCCGGGTCCTATTACTACTATTATTATTACTCTGATTACTACTCAAGTGAAGAGGAATAGGGACCTAAGACACAGAGGTATGTGCTATGCTTACAATATTGGTAGGAGCCATAGCCGCACTACTAGCACTGGGCTTCACGCCAGTGTGCATAAAGATTGCTAAGCGCTACGACATAGTAGTGAAACCGCCGCCGGGCGGCTCTAAGGTCCACTGGCAGCCTATGCCCACCGCCGGGGGCTTAGCGATATGGGCGGCAGTATTGGTCGCCGGAACAATGATGGTGCCGCTAGGGGTAGATGTTATGAATTCCGTCTGGCCGCTGGCGGCGATTGGTGCGGGAGCAAGCGCCATGTGCGCCGCTGGCCTCTTGGATGATATAGCCCGTCTCCCGTGGGGGGGCAAACTGGCAGTAGAACTGGCTGCTGCTAGTACGCTCATCGTGGCGGGCGTTCACCTGCAGGTTCTGCCACTGGCTATCTGCCTGCCTCTTGCGGTGGCCTGGATCGTAGGAGTCACCAACGCGGTTAACCTGGTTGACGGTATGGATGGCCTGGCCGCCGGAATATCGCTAATAGCGGCAGCCGCGTTCGCCATAATCGCCTCGACTCATGGCGCGCCCAACATGGGGATGCTATCAGCCGCCGTCTGTGGAGCAAGTGGGGGCTTTCTGGTGTACAACTTCTACCCCTCTAAGACATTTATGGGTGACACTGGTAGCCTGTTTCTCGGTTTCATACTGGCGGCGATTCCCTTGACGATGGTGGTAACCTCACAGCGACTCTCTATCTTCTTCGCCGGGGTAATCGCCCTGGGGATTCCTATATTTGATACGCTCTCATGTATGGTTCGGCGCGCTATCCATCGGCGGCCAATATTGGGCGGCGACTTAGGACACTATTACAATCAGGCAATCAGTCGCTATGACCTCTCGCAACGGGGCGTAGCCCTGGGCTCGTACGCGGTGGGGGCAGTTCTGGGCGCTTTAGCGGTTCTCAGCTCATTTCTGTCCTGGCAGTGGGCCTTGGCCGTGGCGCTAATAGTTTATCTGTCACTGGCCATATTCTATCTACGAATGGATTTTCTGCGCTATCAAGGAGAGGATTACTGAAGCGGATGGACATTAAAGACAGTGCTGTGCTTGTAACAGGCGCGGGCGGTTTCATCGGCAGTCATCTGACCGAGCAACTTGTGCGGCGCGGCGCCAAGGTGAGATGTTTTGTTCGCTACAACTCGCGCAACGACCCTGGCCTTCTGAGGATGTTGCCATATGAGATACAGGAGAGTGTAGAGATAGTAATGGGCGATCTTAGAGACCCTGATGGGGTGCGGCAGGCAGTTGATGATATGGAGATAGTTTTTCATCTGGGCGCGATAATCCCTATTCCATACTCGTATGTACACCCCCGGGAGGTAATGGCAACAAACATTGGCGGCACCCTCAACGTGCTGTTGGCCGCCCGCGAGGTAGGGGTACGGAGGGTCATTCATACCTCTACCAGTGAGGTCTACGGGACTGCCGAATATGTTCCCATAGACGAGAAACATCCCCTCAATGCCCAATCGCCGTATTCAGCCAGCAAGATTGCCGCCGATAAGTTGGCGGAATCATTTCACCTCTCGTACGACTTACCTGTGGTCACAATCCGTCCGTTTAATACCTACGGTCCGCGTCAGTCTGACCGCGCCGTCATCCCGACCATAATCACGCAGGCTCTCACCCAAGACCAAGTGTTGCTGGGGGCGATGCACCCGCGGCGCGACCTGACCTATGTCGCTGATACGGTGTCGGGATTCATTGCCGCCGCCACTGTGGAGAACAATGTAGAAGGGCAGACAATAAACCTGGGTTACGGTGAAGATATGTCCATCAGCGACCTGGCGCAACGGATTGTTCAGTTAACTGCCCGCGACATAGAGATAGTCTTCGACGCCAGTAGGATTCGCCCCCCGCGCAGTGAAGTGCAGCAGCTTCTGGCTGACAATTCCCAAGCCAGCCAACTTCTGGGTTGGCAGCCACAGGTTGATCTGGACCAGGGACTGCGAACCACAATTGAGTGGATTTCCAATAGATTGTCTTTGTACAGCCCGGGGCAGTACGTAACATAAGGAAGGATGATCATGAGGGCAGCGATACTAGCTGGCGGAGAAGGAAAGCGGCTCCGACCTCTGACCGAATCTGTTCCCAAACCGTTGCTGCCGGTCAACAGCAAACCTATATTGCAACTGATAATTGAACAGCTTCGGCGAGAAGGATTCCAAGATATCCACATCGCTACCGGCTATAAAGGCGAGATGATTGAGTCTTACTTCGGCGACGGTTCGAGCTTTCGCGTCAATATCCGCTACTTTCGGGAAAAACAGCGCCTGGGCACCGCTGGGCCTCTGAAGCTGCTGAACCTGCCCGCGGACGAGCCCGTGCTGACTATTAACGGGGATTTGCTCACCGAAGCGTCATTGCGGGATATTTACGCCTTTCACCAGGAGCGTGAGCCAGTGCTAACCGTCTGCTCGGTGTCGCACTCAACACAAGTGGAATATGGCGTCCTGGAGACGGAGAATAGCCGCGTCCTGGGCATTACTGAGAAGCCGCAACTGAACTTTGATATCTTTGCCGGGATAGCCGTCCTCAGCCCGGAGGCGATAGAGTTAATACCAAGGGGCCAGCCCTATCAAATGACTGATTTGGTACAGCATCTTTGCCAGAACGGCTCGCCGGTACTTAGTTATCCCATCAAGGAATCCTGGGTTGATATCGGGTGCCTGGAACAGTACGCAAGGGTGAATGATGCTGTCCGGAGCAGCGCAAAGAAAGATGAAGACGACCTCAGGCTCGTAGCTTGACACCACAAGAAAGACACAGCAAAGGTAACGAGCACAGGCTCAATAGTATTCAGTACCTCCTGCCGGCCGAAGATTCGGCTCCCGGCTCGTCAATAACATCAACATCATATTATGGGGCTACCTGAACTACTTAGAAACCGTCTACAGGAAGCGCTTCCGGCAAAGTCTCTGCGGGCGAGGCTAGGAACCGGGGCGTTTTGGTCTCTGGTGGGAACGGGGATATTCCAAGGGCTAGGTCTGGTGGCCTCCATCGTAACCGCGCGCATTTTGGGCAAGATCGGCTTTGGCGAGTTAGGCATGATCCTGGGCACAGTTGGCATGTTCGGCATCTTCGCGGGGCTGGGGTTAGGACTGACAGCCACCAAGCATATTGCCGAGTTTCGGGCCGATGATTCTGCTCGTGCCGGACGAATCATTGGTATATCCACCGTGGTGGCCATTTGCTCCGCGGCCACGATCTCAGCCGTGTTATTCTTCCTGGCGCCCTACCTCGCTACCCACATCATCAACGCTCCTCATCTGAGGCCGGAACTACAAATTGGTTGTGGAGTATTATTCTTCGAGGCGCTTAACGGTGCCCAAATTGGTGCGCTATGCGGCCTGGAAGCATTCAAGACCATTGCCAAGGCCAGTCTGTATCGGGGAGTACTGACCTTTCCTTTGATCGTCGCGGGCGTATACTTTTGGCAACTCCGTGGTGCTGTTGCTGCTCAGGTGGTCGCGGCAATGGTAGGCTGGTCAATTAATCGTCTATTCTTGCAGGAGGAAGTTCGCAAGGCACACATTTCAGTATCGTACCGGGGCATACGCTCAGAATTGCCCATCCTGTGGCAATTCTCGTTGCCTGCCGTCCTGAGCCAGTCAATGGTTGCCCCGGTCAGGTGGGCCGCCAACGCCCTGCTGGTCAATCAACCCACTGGATATGCCGAAATGGGTATTTTCAATGCGGCTACCCGATTTCAGGCACTCTCAAACCTGTTCGGAGCAACTTCGGGAGCCGCCGCGTTGCCTATCCTCGCTTCACGAGAGGGAGCGGCAAGTGAACGGTTTAATCGGGCAAATATTCTATTTTCCTGGGTACTGGGAATTATGGTGGCTCTTCCTCTGATATGCGTTCCGGAGATATTGGGGCTGGTCTATGGAGCGGATTTCACAGGTGTTCAGTCCAGTCGCGTGCTTGTCTTGGTCATGTTCTTCTCATGCATAATGCTATACAAACAGGGACTGGCGAGAGTTCTGGCTGCCAAAAACCTGATGTGGTGGGGATACATCAGCAATGCCGTGTGGTCAGTACTTCTGTTGGGCAGTTTTCTAGGCTTGGTACGCTGGGGAGCAGTGGGGCTTGCTATTGCCTTTACCCTAGCCTATGCGCTAAACACAATTGTTTTCGTCCCGCTGTATACAAGACGCGGCCTTGTTCCTAAAGAAACCATTATATCGAAAGAGGCGGCAATTGTCTGGGTGACTATCGCCGGACTCTGTTCAGTTACATTGCTTGGTTACTCGCTGGCCGTTCGTATTGTGTCTTTGCTGTTTGGAGTTCTGTTTTTGTTCACGGCCTTCAGACGTCTATCTCATAGTACAGAGAAAATGTGAACTCTACGAACATCCCAAAAGCTTTGCGCTGGCGACAGGACATATATGGCCCTGACAAATGTTGTTACCCAAGTGGTTGACCACGGCCTGTGCAGCGGCTGTGGGGTATGCGTTGGCGTTTGCCCGAGCAGCGCCTTGGATATGTGTACGCTGGCCAACGGGGATCTCGCAGCCTATTGCGTTGACAAGTGTTCTGAGCACTGTGACTTGTGTCTGCGGGTCTGTCCATTTGCTAACGGGCTTTATGATCCCCGTCAGGATAATGTCAATCTATACGGCCCGAAGGCCCAATCGGCAGCTACGTTCCAAGAACACATTGGATGGCAGCGGTGCTGTTTCGTCGGGTTTTCACAGGTGGAAAACCGCCGGTCGCGGGGAGCTTCGGGGGGACTGGTGACTTGGTGCTTGGAAGCGCTTCTAACGAACGGACTAGTCGACAAGGTTACTGTGGTGAGACTGGCGCCGCAAAGCAGTGGCTCGCTCTTTGAATTCAAGGCGGCTCAATCGGTTGAAGAGATCCGGGAGGCGGCGGGATCAGTATATCATCCGGTGGCAATATCCGACTTACTGCGAGAGATGGTGGCCGAACCTGATACCCGCTGGGCGGTGGTGGGCGTTCCCTGTCTGTGCGCTGCTGTACGAAGGGCTACCGCCCGACTTCCCCGCCTTCAGCAGTCAGTACGCTACATTTTAGGACTTGCCTGCGGCATGCTGCAGAATACCATGTATACCGAGATGCTTTTAGCTAAAAGCGGGACTTGCCTCACCGACATCGCACAGATTATATATCGGCATAAGTCGCCTGACGGCCCAGCAAATGATTACGGCTTTATTGCTACTAATCGCGAAGAGAAAGGGAGCGCTTCCCTTCGATATATGAGCCTGCCCTACTTCCTGGGGCGAAATGCCTACTTTCGGTATAACGCATGCAACTACTGCAAAGACGTCTTTGCCGAGGTTGCTGATGCGTGTTTTATGGATGCATGGCTGCCGGAATACGCAACCGATCCCCAGGGCACATCTTTAGTGGTTGTGCGAACTGAGGCGTTGGAAAAACTGTTACTCGCTGGCGTTGCAGCAGATGACCTCCAACTCGACAGGATTGCGCCTGAGCGGGTAGTGCTCAGTCAACAGAGCCAAGTGCGCCGAAAACAGGAACTCCTCAGAGCGAGGCTGCCGCGGGAGAATGAGGCCGGCCCCGAAGTAGTCTCAGCTAGCTGGCAAGAGCGCTTCGATTGGTGGCTGCAACGGGCTACTCAATACCGAAGCAAGCGAGCATGGGATAGATACGGGCGCGGGTACGGGAGATTTGCTTTCTGGGTGGCTATGGGGGACTTGGCCACCTTTCAGGTGATATTCACGAAGGTCATGCCCTGGCTTATGTCTCGCCCCAGGCGCGTGATGCGCAAGATGGCCAACATATTCGGGCACATAAGGAATCGGCTATGAATCGCCGGGACGCGCGAGTGGCACCACGATTTCTATTACACGGGATATTGGGAGTCTACAACTATGGCTGCGAAGCCATTGTGCGTGGCACTGTTGAAATATTGCGAGCTGTGTGGCCTAATTGCGACATCCTTTATCAGTCCCGCCAGCCTGCCGAAGATGCCGCGGCACTAGATGATTGCGAGGTGCAGGTAGTCGCCGGGATGCCACCCTTCCAGCTTCCCCGCCGCTTGCTTGGTGGCATCATGAGACGCATGCACCTGCCTGACCAGTGGCGATATCGTGAGACGCTTAGGTGGGTAAAGGGAACTGATTGCCTCATTTCAATTGGTGGTGATATTTTCACCCTTCCCGCCAAGCCATATCCTGATAGACCAGTATTCCCGCAAGTGGAATTTGCCGAACAGGTGACGGCTTTGGGGAAAAGCTTCGTATTATGGGGGGCGTCGGCGGGACCATTTGAAGAGTGGCCGCCTGCCGCTGACAAGTTTGTGCACCTGCTACGCAATGTCACGTTAGTCACTAGTCGCGAGCCGCTTACATTGGAATATCTTCAGACCCTGGGCCTCGCCGACAGGGCAACCCTGGTAGCCGACCCCGCATTTCTACTGGTTGCTAAGCAAGCCGGTGATGGCGTTGCGCTCCCAGATAACGGGAGACCAACATTGGCGGTCAATCTCAGTCCCTTGTCAGCTCGGCATACAGCCGGAACGGCGGGGATCAAGGATGTGCAACGGCTTCAGGCAGTGATACTGGCCAAGATCATAGCGGCGTTGGATGTCAATATACTTCTGGTTCCCCACGTCATCTGTCCACAGAATCCGGCCGACGATGACTACTCCTATTTGGCAGATCTAAAGACGTTGTTAGGAAGCGCGTCTCGTCAGTATGTGACTCTATTGCCGCCCACACTGGGAGCCATGCGGACTAAGGGGGCGCTAGCCCGGTGCGATGGGTTAATAGCGGCGCGGATGCATTGTGGCATTGCCGGCGTCTCCAGCGGTGTTCCTACTCTGTTTTTGTCCTATAGTCGTAAGGCGATGGGCATGGCCCAATACGTCTACGGCCACGACCAGTGGGTACTGCCACTGCAGGAGTTTACGAAAGAGTCCGCAATTGCCAAAGTTGATGAGTTGCTCCGCAATCGTGCGGAAATTCAACAGCATTTGTGTGGTTCATTACCCCGGTTTCAGCGCGATGCGATGCGCGCGGGCCCGGTACTCAGGGAGGTTCTTTCTGCTCGTGAACGATACTTCGAGAAAAGTTGACCGCCAGGCCCTGTTGAAACGCAAGTGGGCACTGGTTGCCCACATCAGCAATGAAGTCGTGGCGGCTGCGGAGGCTACATAATGCGCGTGTTAATGCAACCTCGCCCTAATATGTTCTCTGCTCCAGGGGGCGATACTGTGCAGCTAGAGCACACTAAGGAGGAGCTGGAAAAGGCGGGGATTGAGATCGACATTTCTTGTGAGCCTGCACCAGACCTTTCTGGTTATGATATCGTACATCTATTCAATACAACGCAATATTCTATCCTCTGGACCTACGCCCATTTTCAGAATGCAAAGCAAGCGGGCAAACCTATTGTAACCTCGA
>JAUWJN010000202.1 GCA_030607655.1 bacterium | reverse complement strand
GGCCACGGTCTGCTCGAAATAGTCCGCCAGAGCTTTGCTATCAGTGAGCACGTCAGCATCATATTCTGGCAGGTCATACTGTTCAACCAGCCTGCGGCGACGGGCAGCAGGCAGCTCCGGCAGACTGTCTTTTATGCTCTGGACCCACTGCGGGTCAGGTGCCAGGGGCACCAGGTCCGGCTCAGGAAAGTACATATAGTCATCAGCGGTCTCCTTGCGGCGCATCGTCGCAGTGTAGCCTTCCTCTTCATTCCACAGCCGTGTCTCCTGGAACATCTCCTCGCCGGTCTCTACGGCGCGATACTGCCGCTGAATTTCGTGGGCCACTGCCTCATAGACTGACTTGATTGAGTTAAGATTCTTTATCTCAACCATAGGGGTGGCTTGCTCGTTGTCAGGGTCAATCAGGTTAACCGTCGGCTCAGCCCGCAGTGCCCCCTCCTCCATATTGGCGCTGGAAACCCCGATATAACGCAGGATTGACCGCAGCTCAAGCAGGTAGGTCGTTATCTGCTCGGGCGCGGTGAAATCCGGCTCGGTAACAATCTCCATAAGCGGAATGCCGCAACGATTATAATCCACCAGGCTGCGGCCATCGGGAAGGTGAATGTTCTTGCCGGTATCCTCCTCCAGGTGACAGCGGCGGATTCTGATGCGCACCGGCTCGCCGTCCACCATCAGGTCAATATGCCCGCCGTAGGTAAGCGGCTCATCATACTGGCTTATCTGAAAGTTCTTGGGCAGGTCGGGATAGAAATAGTTTTTGCGGGCGAAGCGACAGTGCGCAGCTACCTGACAATCTAAGGCCAGACCAGTTTTTATCACATATTCAACTGCGGTCTTGTTGGGCACCGGCAGCGAGCCGGGCAGCCCCAGGCACACCGGACAGCAATTACTGTTAGGCGGGGCGCCAAATTCATTCTTACACCCGCAGAACATCTTGGACTCGGTACTCAACTCCGCGTGGACTTCCAGACCAATACACGGCTGCAAAGCCATCAATATTCACTCCCGCTGGCGACTGTAAATATGTTTATTCTGCCAATTAGCAATTACTGAAGGACTGCCATGACACGTACGGGAATTGTAGCAATAAACAAGCCAGCGTGCAAGTATCAGCAGGAGGCAAAGGGAAGCAAACCCGTGTACTACTGGCAATTTCACATTTCGATGTCCCCTACCCCCCCATTGTGTTTGATGGTGGCAGTGGCTCTCTTGCTAGTCGGCGCAACTCTCGCCGATGCGGACATCCAGTTCTCGATGACATGGGCAAAGAAGTGGCAGGATAGCCACTTTGCCAGTGGCGCTGGCAGTGTGGATGGCTATGGGCTAGCCATCGATGCTGGTGGCTACGTATACATCTCGGGCGCAACTTGCGATGGTAACAGTGCGCCGTACTACGGCTTCATCGCGAAATTCGACTCGGAACTAAACGAGATCTGGTACGAGCGGGATTATATCCCTCCCGTGGGCAACTACACTGGCGTACACCGTGTGGCTGTAGCCGCCGACGGTAATCTCATCGCCCACGCCACAGCCGTGGAAGAGGCTGAGACCTATGCCCGGGTGATGAAAGTGTCCAGTGCCGACGGGAGCATTATGTGGCAGACAGACATTGCTCGTGGCACTGACTGGGCGAGTATCTGGGATGGGGCGGTGGGGCCGGCGCTGGACAGCGCCGGCAATATCTACATCGCCACCGGGCTGAGGGAGTACGGTTATCCGCGCGATAGTGAGCCCATAGGAATCTACAAATTGGACGCGGACGGCGAAATACTGTGGGAGGCCAAGGACTATCTGCATGATTATTATACCGACGCGGAGGGCTGGGACGATATCTGGGAATTGGTGGTGGACAGCGAGGGAAGCGTGTATATCTCGGGCAGTGCGGACATGACCATGCCGGCGGGGGACTTGAACTTCGGTCTCGTCAAGTATGATACTGAGGGCCAACGTGTCTGGACTCGTTGTAAGGACTGGGGCGGTTCCTTCGACGCGCCGCGCGGCCTGGCCATTGACGATGAGGACTATCTTTACCAAAGTGGTAACGTGGATGGCGGTCCTGGGGTGTGGAAGCTCGATAAAGAGGGCAACGTGCTGGCGGAGGAATACCTGCCCCAAGACGCAAAGTATCCCTATGGCTCACTCATTGACGCCGAGGGAAACTTGGTGCTGCACGGCATATATCCGCCTGATTGCATCTCCGAGTTCAACCTGTACTCCCCGGACTTGACGCTATTGGCCTCCTTTGAATATCAATTCCCCGGTTGCGCCTCCTATGACACGCCCACTCGTGGCACCCTCGATCCGTGGGGCAATCTATATCTGCTGCAGTATTTTGATGACGACGAGTACAACGCTAATTCCTCGATTGGCGTCATCAAGATCGGGGACAAGGCGATACCCGAGCCAGCGACTTTAGCACTGTTTGCCCTAGGCTTGGTCGGGACAGAAGCGCTGCGGCGATGGTTGGGTACGAGCAAGTGATCTCCGGGTGGTACTGACGGCGTTGTAGCGTTAGTCCACTCAACCGGAGCTAGGCCAATCTATCTTAACAGCACTTGGAGGTTAACAAAATGAAAGCGCACACTGAGTACTTGTGGTTCAATACCGACACCAAGCGTGACTATGTCAATATCACGCCGCAAGTTGCAGAGGCAGTGCGTAAGAGCGGCGTGCACGAGGGGATGGTGCTGGTCTCGGCGATGCACATAACGGCCGGCGTTTACGTCAATGACGCCGAATCCGGCCTCATCCAGGATATTGACGAGTGGCTGGAGGACCTCGCCCCGTTCCGCGCCGAGTATCGCCACCATCGCACCGGCGAGACCAATGGCGACGCCCACCTGAAGAGTCTGCTTATCCACCACGAGGTCATCGTCCCCATCACTGAGGGCCAACTTGATCTAGGCCCCTGGCAGCAGATATACTACGCTGAGTTCGACGGCCAGCGCCGCAAGCGGCTGATAATAAAGGTAATGGGGGAGTAAAATGTGCTTGCCGTTGGAGGGGCCGGTTGAGCGCAGCGCTTGCCTGCAGAAGCTGTCTGTGCGGCGAAGGCAGGAACTCTGGCCCGTTGCCCGTTCATGAACTGATAGAGGAGTGTGATTGTGATAGTGTACATTGGCGTAGATATCGCAGTGAAGCGGCAGGACATTGTAGTTTTGCACGAGGACCTGACGATAGCTGAGACCGTGCAACAGCCCGACGCACCCTCGGCGGCGGAGTACATTGTCTCCCAGTACAAGGAGGCCTGGGTGGCTGTTGATGGCCCAAGGCGACCTAACTGTGGGTTGATGGCGGACAAAAAGTACCGCGCAAAGCTGGGACTCGTGCCCCATGCAAAGAAGTACAGCCCTTACCGATGCTGCGAGTACGAGCTGGTGCGCCGCAATATACAGTGTTATTGCACCCCACCGGGCAAGGCTAGACGCTGGAATAGCTGGATGAACGTGGGGTATGACTTGTACGGAAATCTGCAAAAAGCGGGCTTTGAGGACTTCGTGGGCCAGGCCCCCCTGCCCCGCAGGCTGCTGATCGAATACTTCCCGTACGCGTCATTCTCGGTTATGGCAGGCAAGTATCTGGGGAAAAAGAAGAAGCCTGAGGGGCGACAAACGCGGTTAGACCTGCTGCGTCAATACGGTGTGGTAGACGACTTAGAGCACCTGAAGGTAGATCAGATTGACGCTCTCGTCGGGGCAGTTACTGCTCATGCCCTGCGACACGCAAAGGCTTGCTGGGTCGGCGACAAAGACGAGGGTCTGCTGGTGGTGCCGGGGAAACTGCTGGAAACTTACGCGCGGTAGCCCATACAGCCGGTTATGGTTTGATGACTCCGTATTCTATACGGCTGCTGCTGCCAGAGATAAGTTCGACGGAGAAGGGCAGCTCGTCCCACAAGCCGGTGCCTACGCGCTGCTTGATTACCACCCCGCGCCGGGCCACCTGTAAGGCCTGTTCAATAGCCCCTGCCCCGACCGGCTCATCATCGGCTAGCACCCGCAGTGGCACTATGGCCAGGGAGCGCTCCAGCGGCTCATCGAAGATAGGGTCAAAGTAGACAATGTCAAATTCGTTATCCGGACAATTGGATAGATATTCGTTGTAGTCGGCTTGATAAGCCTTGATGCGCCGCATGGCCTCGGCCACGTCGGCGGGGCTAATTTCATAGTCTTGTAAACCGGCAATTGCCATCTGGGCAATGATGGGCACCTTCTCGATGCCCACTACCTTGCCGCGGGGCCCCACCACCCAACTGGCCACAATAGCATCGGCGGCTCGACCCAGCGTGCAGTCCAGGACCTGGTCTCCCCCGGTCAGGCTCATAGCGGTAATCATCGGATCCCCGCGCCCGGTCTTGATATTGTGGATGCGGACCTTGGCCATACTGGGGTGAAAGAAGTATTCTAGGCTAGAGGCCGGCTCGTAATAGGTGGGGCGCGCGGCGCCAATGACCAGGACGCCGGGCACATTTTCGTCAGCCGCAATGGTGGCCAGGCGGCGGGCGCTGCGCGCCACGCTTTTAGTACCCAGGCGGCGTGCCCACTGCTCAGCCTGGGCCCGCAGCTCCGCGGTCGGGTTTCGTGAGGTAGTCACCACCAGGCGGCACATCGGCCCCGCTCCCCAGCTATTCACTCATCTGCCGTAGCAGCCCGTAAACAATGCTATCTACCAGCGCCTGCCAACTGGCCTCAATGATATTCTCATGAGAGCCCACCGTGCCCCAGGTGGCTTCGCCGTCAGTGGCCTCAATCAGAACCTGGACCGATGTGGCCGTGCCCCGGGTGGTATCCAGAACCCGGACCTTATAGTCGGTTAGATGCACTTCGGCCAGCGCCGGGTACTTCTCAGTTAGTGCCTTGCGCAGAGCCTGGTCCAGAGCATGCACCGGGCCGGTGCCCTCGGCAGCGGTATGGAGGGTTTCGCCGTTGACCTCCAGCTTTATGGTCGCCTCAGCATAGGGCTGGTCATCTTCCTCTCGCTTCTCTACTATCACGCGGAAGCTGTGCAGCTTGAACAG
>JAUWJN010000115.1 GCA_030607655.1 bacterium | reverse complement strand
GAGCTTCAGCAGACGCTGCTGAAGGACGACCAGTATATTCCTGACTTGCCTGCTGATGACCCGGATGACCTGGCGCCCCGAGCTACGATTAACGCCTCCAGCGAGCTGACTGACAGCCCGGCTGCCAATGTCGTCAACGGCATAGCCCGGCACCGCAACGGCCAGACCAACCAGTGGGCCTCTGACCCCGCGCAGCCCTTGCCCCAGTTCCTGGAGCTATCGTGGCCCCAGTCGGTGAATGTTTCGGAAATTCATTTGCCCCTTGACACCGGTTTCCAGCGGCCGATGATCAGAGGCCCGCAGCCCGAGACGATTAGGGACTATGACATTCAGCTGCGCTCAGGAGACAATTGGCATACTGTCATCCGTGGGCGGGGCAATTATCAGCGCAAACTCCGCCACCCAATCAGCCCCCAGCCAGCCGACGCCCTGCGCCTACTGGTGTACAGTACTAACGGCGATCCCTGCGCTCGCCTCTACGAAATACGCGTTTACTGAAATGAAGATCCCCGGCTGGATTTGAGTCTACCGTAGCAATTCATAGCACTTGTATGAAACAGCAATGAACGGGACGCATTCCTCAGAAGATAACCAAAGGCAGCGTCAGACTCCCGCGAAGAGGAGCTTGGCAGTGTTGGTCTTAGTGCTGATGGGCCTTTCCATGTATCTGGCGACGGTGCTGCCCGTATTCAGTCCACGCTTGCAAGAATACTTCAATATAACCAATCGACAGTTAGGCACACTATTTGGCTGCTTGTCGGTAGGCAGTCTGGTAGCTCTGCCCTTCGTCAGGCCCGCCGTAGCTTGGCTGGGGACACAGCGGGTTGTGCAAATCGCCCTGACAGCTATGGGGGTGGGATTCGTCCTATGCAGTCTGACCAGACGCCTGGTTTTCTTTGAGGCGAGTCTGGTGATATTGGGAATGTTCGGGGCAATGGCAGGCATAGCAGGCATGTCTCTGCTCGTTGGTCTATACCCAGCTTGGAAGCGCCGAATTCTCGCCATAACTCTAGTATCCTATTCCTTGCCTTCCATAATCTTTCCCGTTCTGGCGCAACATTTGCTTTCGGTGGCTTCACAGGGCCAAGATGCCGCCTTTGCGGTGGTCTTCCACTTGCCCTTTGCGATAGTGGGATTGATCCTAATCGGCGGAGGGTTGCTACTGGGCGGACTGCACCGCGCCGATGCCACCAGCGAGACAGGCGCGCATGGGCCAGTGCAACTGCGCAACCTCCTTTCACGGTCTACGCTCCTGATAGTATTTCTGGCCGCGCTGCACGGAAGCTCGGATAACACATTGTCTGGGTGGATGCCCAAATATATGACGGCCAGCTTTGAACATTTGCCCCTGAGGCCCGGTGTGGTGCTGGCACTGTTCTCCCTGGTCTATGTTATAGCGCGCGGCCTGCTCGCGGCCCTGCCCGAAGGCGCCGGCCAGCGGGCATTTCTTACTCTCGCCGGCCCGCTGGGAGGACTATTAATCCTGGGGACAATTTGGCGGGGGAATGCCATACAGGTCGGGTTGCTCTACCCCCTGGCCGGATTTATGTGGTGCCTAGAGTATCCCAGCTTGCTCAGCGAGATAGAATCCAAGTCTGAAGCACACTTTAGCACTGTGCTGATTGGGGTCAGTATAGTGGGCTCATTGCTAACATTCGTCCAACTTAATATTGTCGGCTGGGTGGCCGACCGCACTGGCAGTCTCCGCTGGGCTATGACCCCAGCCGCCCTGGGCTTTGTAGCCTTCGGTCTGGTAGCGGCTGTCAGCCGCCTGGGGAAGCGCGCTGTGGAACCTCCGGAACCGCCCTTACGTCCAAACTAGTGATTCAGGGCGACCGACTTTCTCGGGAGGAAACAGCTATGAGTGCCACAAGCCTCCGGTTGTTATTGGTGGTATGCTTATTCAGTCTGGTTCAGACCGCGTGGGCGGACGGGGGAATGTTTCCGAGGCAATTTGCTGGTAGTGCTGAGTCCGCTGACCAGCGCGCCATAGTAGTCTACGATGGCGGGCACGAGACGTTAATCCTCCAGACCGCTTACGAGGGTGACGGTGGGGACTTTGCCTGGGTCATACCGGTGCCAGCGCTGTTGGGTGCAGGTGATATTGGCACCGTTGCTCCTGACATCTTTGATGACCTATATTACCTGACTGAGCCTACGGCCTATGGCTACTTTGGCTACAATGCCCAGGGGGTGTTCGGCTGCAGTAGTTCCACCGCGCGGGAGTACCAGTCGGTCAGGGTGTGGGAGCCTCTCCAGGTTGATGACTATGAGGTTACCATCCTTTCCGCCGACGATAGTTCTGACCTGGTGGAGTGGCTAAATGCCAACGGCTATGCCTATCCCGCTGGCCATCAGGGTGAACTGAACTACTACGTAAACAAGTCCTGGTTTTTCGTCGCGGCGAAGATCAGCCTCACTGACGGACGGAATGGCAATAATGGGCCGCCGAGCACGGGCGGTGACTACGGGGAAGAGGGGGAAGAGATGCGGCCCTTGCGTTTGTCCTTTAACACCGCCGAGCCCGTTTATCCCATGCGCATTTCGGCAGTTAGCAGCGAGGATGAAATCGAGGTGCTAGTTTATATTATTGCCCGCCACCGTATGCGGTCCACCAACTTTAATACCGAGCAGGTTCAGCTAACCTCTCAATTTCACGGCGGCGACTTCCCCGCATACTACGAGGAACAATTCCGCAGTAGTCTAGCGCGGGCTGGAGTTGGCTCGCTGCTGGTGGAGTACGCCGGGCACCTACCCCGCTACCTGGTTAACATCCATGGGGCGGATCTGGGCCTGGGCGCGGGTGAATTTTACATCACCCGGCTCCGCACCTATCTGACACACAATGAGATGCAGGAGGACGTCGTGATGACCCAAGCCGCCACTGATAACAACTTCGCAATTTACGTTATGGCTCCTGTGACTCCCGATACCAACATTCGCCTCGCCGGCATAGGTCTACTCTTCGCGCTGGCAGCCATGTTGGGGTTTACTTCTGGCAACCGCCACAACCTCATCCGCGCTCTGCTGCTAGCCGCCGTCATTGCTCTGCTCATGGTCTGAGGCGGGACTGCTCACGATTCTTTCCCTGTTCCTGCAAGGAAGCCCCATTTGTTTTCCTGCCACTCATGCGTTCAGCTTGTGCTGTATCCTTGCGCAATGTTTTCCGTGGCAAGGGAAGCTTTTTGCCGCTCCTGGCATCCAATACATATGTACTACTGCGCCATGATAGCGGCAGCTTTGCAGCAACGGAGTCGCTAGCGTGAGAGATACTGACACCGATGGCATCTTTGTGAGTGATAGTAGTTGCAAGCTTCTCGAAACAAAACTCGGACAAAGCGAGAAAACCGAAAGACCAGTTCGTCCTGACATATTGACAAGATATGAATTGGCCCGATACCGGAGCGCTTTTGTTGTTGCTGTGGTACACCACTATATCGTGCCTGGTGCACGTGGAGGGAAATGTGGCTCTGGGATCGAAGAGTTACGGCTACATAGCGCACGGAGGAGGAAACTATGGATAGGCTATTTAACATAAGATATATTATGCGAAGGTCCGTGCGAATGGTGGGTTTATCCAGACTTGCTACCCCCTACAACACAATACACCCTCTTTGAGCCTCCCAATGGTTGCTTGTTGGTCAGGATCATCGCCTGTCAGAGGCGTATGGAACCCCAGGCTTAGCTCTTACGTCTAAACTGCGGAAGTCGCAAAGCAGCGCAAATCACAAGGAGGTTCACAATGTTCCGCACAAGCTACACCGGAAAAGCAAAGAGCATCATGGTGGCAGTCGCGATTGTCGCGGCCACAGCAGGGATGCTGGTTTGGGCGGTTATATCTCCGGTCACCGGCCAGGAAGGCCCGATCAATCCGCTCGGAATAGAAGTAATCGGGCAGACTGAGCTATTAGCCAACAGCCGTGCCGCTTTACGTGTGGTAGCTACCGATCACCAAAGCGGTACCCCAGCCAACGGCGCTCTGGTCTCGGTGCGCATCGCGGCAGTGGGCAGCGCCCAGACTGAATTGCTGTTCGTGGGGCGTACGGGTGCCAATGGTACTGTCCAGGCTGGCTTCGGTATCCCCGATCTGTCGCCCGGCCAGTATAACCTCATCATCCGCGCTCAATACGGCGAGTATCGCGACAGCGTCGAGCAGCAGGTAACAATCCAACGCGGCTACCAGGTGCTGCTGACCACTGACAAGCCTATCTATCAGCCCACCCACACTATGCATCTGCGGGCGCTGGCTTTGCGCCGGCCCGACATGCACGCGGTGGCTGACCAGGACATCACTTTGGAGGTTGCTGACGCCAAAGGCAACAAAGTCTTCAAGAAGACACTGCCGGCCAATAAGTTCGGCATTGTGGCGGCTGATTTCATCCTGGCCGACGAGGTGAATATGGGCCGCTATACGGTCCGCGCCATAATTGACGGCCAGCAGACTGAGAAAGCCGTTACTGTCAAGCGCTATGTGCTCCCCAAGTTCAAGGTGACTTTATCCACCAACCGCGACTACTACCTCCCCGGCAGTCAGGTGGAGGCCACAGTTCAGGCTGACTACTTTTTCGGCAAGCCCGTGGCCGGCGGACAGGTTGAGGTGGTAGCGAAGACTTTTGACGTGGAGTACACCGAGATTGCTCGCATTGAGGGTACGACCGACGAGGAGGGTACTTACCGCTTTGACCTGGAGTTGCCCCAGCATTTTGTCGGCCAACCGCTGGAGCAGGGCAATGCTTTCCTGGAATTTGACGTCAAGGTGACCGATCAAGCCGAGCACGCAGAGCAGATTATCAAGACGTCCACAGTTGCGGCGTCACACATTATGATTAACGCAGTTCCCGAAGCGGGCAAGGTCGTGCCCAATGTGGAGAATCTGGTGTATATCATGACTTCTAAACCTGATGGCAGCCCTCAGCCGGCGGTGGTAACGATAGTGAAAGCTGAAATGGGTGATGCTACTGTCAGGGTAGTGCAGAGCACAGTCCGTACCGACGCGATGGGCATCACGAGTATTGTTCTGGAGGCAGGTACACAGGGACTATCAGCGGAGAAAGCGATGCTCCCTCGTCAGCCCGTCGGTCGCCTACAGATACCGTTGGGATGGGAAAACCGGGCGGGTGAGTCGGACATTGTCCTAACTGTCCAGGCCCGCAGCGCCGAGGGGTGGACCGCTGAAAAACAGATAACCTTAGCCACGGCCGATCAACCCTCCACTGGCAATATTTTGCTGCGCACGGATGCTGCGCTCTATGAAATCGGCGATACAATCGACGCGGTAGCTTTCACCGTCCCCGCTAACCGGGGGACCGTCTACTTTGACGTGGTAAAGGACCGCCAGACGATGTTCACTCACGCAGCGGATGTTAGCCAGGGGCAGGCACGAGTGGATATTCCTCTCCCCCCTGCCCTGGGCGGTACTATCTACCTCAGCGCCTATCGGATTATGCCCGACGGCCAAATAGTGCGGGATACCCGTCCCCTGTTTGTTGAGCCGGCGGCAGACCTTAATATTGACATCGGCGCCGACAGGGATACGTACTTGCCTGGCGGCGAGGCGCGATTGGCCTTTACGGTCACGGATATTGACGGCAAACCGGTAGCGGCCGCATTGGGCATCAATGTGGTAGATGAGGCAGTCTTCGCCCTCCAGGACCTCCAGCCCGGCATGGCCAAGGTCTATTTCTATCTGGAAAAGGAATTGATGAAGCCGCGCTATGAGATTCACGGCCTGGAGATGCCGGTCATTATTACCCGCCCGCCGGGGGCCATTGTGCCGCTGGCCGAAGATGTGCGTAAGCAGCAGGCGGCACGGATTATGTTTGCCTCGGTAGAGGTGCCCGCGCTGCCTACCTTCCAACAAAATAGTTATGCCGAGCGCCTGGAGAAAGCGCGAGCAAGCTGGGCGGAACAGTTGCGTCCCCAGGTAGAGCGCATCCAGCGTGCCCTTCAACAATACATTAACCAGCATGACGGCCCACCGAGCGCCGACGATGCCGTGAAGATGCTCTTGCAGGCGGGACTGCTGCGCGAGGCGGACCTGGGCGATCCCTGGGGCAACCGCCTGACCCTGATTCCGGCGCATGACCCCGTCTACTACTTCATCGTCTTCTCCCCCGGTCCCGATGGTGAGAAGGATACCGAGGATGACTTCTACATCTCCACCCAGGTACCGCAAATGTTCTTCGCCAAAGAAGAAGAGGCCCGCCAGCCTCAGCGTTTATTGCGACGTGGTGGTTTCGGCGGGATAGATATCGCGGGTGGCGTAGTAATGGCTTTAGAAGCAGCAGTGCCAGGTGTCAAGCTGGCGCGCCTTGCCCTCTCAGCTGCTCCGGCTGACGGCGAGATCCCGGCCAAGGCGGGAATAAGGATCCGCGAATACTTCCCCGAGACGCTGTTCTTTGAGCCGGCCTTGATAACCGGTGGCGATGGCAAAGCCACGCTGACCGTTCCTATGGCCGACTCCATAACTACCTGGCGACTGGCGGCAATGGCCAATTCCGCTATCGGCCAGCTCGGCTCCACCACCAAGGGCCTGCGCTGCTTCCAGGACTTTTTCATTGACATTGACTTGCCGGTGTCGCTGACACAGAATGACCAGGTTTCAATACCAATAGCTGTATATAACTATCTCCCTGGTCGGCAGACTGTCCGCCTGGAACTGACCAAGGAGGACTGGTTCGAGCTTAAAGGTGAGATCACTCACGAGATAAATATCGCCGCTAATGACGTAGAAGTACGCTACTTCACCATCGTAGCCAAGAAGCTCGGCGACCACAAGCTGACCGTCCACGGCCTGGGCACGAAGATGAGCGACGCCATTAAGCGGCAGATTCGTATCGAGCCTGACGGCAAGAAGATTGAGGCGACCATCAACGACCGGCTCACTGAGGACGTGAGCCACACAGTTACCATTCCGGCGGCAGCTATTGATGATGCGTCCAAGATTCTCGTCAAGATTTACCCGGGGATCTTCTCGCAGGACGTGGAGGGCCTGGATAGTATGCTGAGGATGCCCTTCGGCTGCTTTGAACAGACTGCGTCCATAACTTACCCTAATGTTATGGTGCTGGACTATATGAAATCTACCCAGCAGATTAGTCCGGAGATACAGATGAAAGCCGAAGGCTTCATCAACACCGGCTACCAGCGTCTGGTCTCCTATGAGGTATCCGGAGGTGGGTTCTCCTGGTTCGGCGACCCGCCAGCGAACAAGATTCTCTCCGTCTTTGGGCTGATGTGCTTCTATGATATGGAGAAGGTGTACTCCATTGATGAGGCGATAATCTCGCGCACTCAGCGGTGGCTGGCGGATCAGCAAGAGGATGATGGAACCTGGACACCGGACGAATCATATCTGCACCAGAGCAGTTGGAATCGTATCCAGCTCAATACCCTCCCCCCCACCGCCTACGCCACCTGGG
>JAUWJN010000077.1 GCA_030607655.1 bacterium | reverse complement strand
TGACCATCCCCTTATCGGCAACCAGTGGGCCACTTATTGCCCCGATACTGATGATTTTGGCACCCAAATTGCCCCTGCGCGAACCTTCATTGAATATGAAAGGGCCTTGGCCGCCCAACAAGCCGGTCAACTGAAGGGCGGCTCGGAACGCAATGCGATAGTCATCTATCCGGACCGCTTCTCTGCTGAACCAGAGCTGCCTCAGGCCTTCGCCGGTCACAAACTGCTAGACCTGCTCGGGGATCTTTATGTGCTGGGCCGGCCCCTCCAGGCCAGAGTTATCGCCGTGCGCAGTGGCCACAAGCAAAACCTGATGCTGGCCAAAAGGCTAGCTGCTGAGTTGCAGTAGCGGCCCAGCGGCTCGCTAATCCCCAGCCTCCAGAGACCATTGACTGTCTCCCCGGTCAGCATCCGGCAGCCACTTGACGTGACCATCCAGATAAAAGGCATTGAAGCCGTTATTATGGCGATGCTCAGCCAAGCTAGTTAGGGGCCAGGACCAGTTCCCACTTTGGGTGCCGCCAATGTCCCAGGGAGTAGGGTAAGGAGGGTTCATCTCGCGGTCATCGGCGGGGTCGGTCTCCGCCAGAGCAATAGTGCCGCTGGGGTCATCAATCTGGCTAACTTTTACCCCACTCATCCCTTGCTCAAAGCGGCCATCGCCCGGATACTTGTCATAACAATTCAGGCCGTAGTGCCTCAGGTCGGGCTCCCTTTGCCCCTCGACCGGGCAGAACCATATCTGTTCATTATTGACATAGGGGTTAACCAGGTCCCAGTAAAATACTAGCGGCTCGGTTTCGGTAAAGCGCGGGGGGAATACTCCATCCGCGTCATAAACATACATTCTCACTGCAAAACCAATCTGGCGCAGATTGGACAAACAGGCAGTAGCCTGGGCTTTGGCCCGAGCACGAGAGAATACCGGAAAAAGTAATGCCGCCAAGATGGCGATAATGGCTATGACCACCAGTAATTCAATAAGAGTGAAACCTCGCACTTCTCCCCCCTCCCCTCACTACATATTGCACCCCATCTGTAACCTGTCAGCGCTGCTGGTGCCAGGTCTCCCACAATCCGCTGGCCACCAAGGCCCGGCGGAGCCGCTGGCAGGATTCACACTGCCAGCAGTGGTGCTGTCCGCCCTCGTAGCAGCTCCAGATAAGGTGTAGCGGTGCCCCCAATTGCTGACCGAGCTGCGCTATTTGGGTCTTGGTCAAATCAGCCGTGGGAGCCAGGACTTCGACGCGCCGGCCTGTAGAATAGGTGAAGAATTTTTCCGCCGCCTGCACGAACTCCGGGGAATTGTCAGGGAAGGTGGCTGCTTCCTCGGCATTGAAGCCGCACACTATCCCCGTGCAATCAAGGGCCTCACAGTACGCGGCGGCGATGTTCAGAAAGATGCCATTGCGGTTGGGGACCCACACCGCCCGGGCCCTTTCGGCGGCAGTTTCGGGGTCATCAAGCTCATCTTCGGAGGGCGCAGGTATCTGCGCTTGCCGCGTGGTAAGAGCGTTACCGCCGAGCTGTCCCAGCCACGGCAGCTCAATCAGCTTATGCGCACAGCCCACCTGGTCAGATACTTGCGTCGCGGCTTGATACTCGCGCGGGGCGGCCCGCTGGCCGTAGTCAAAGGTCAGGGCTAGGGCTATCTCGTGCTCCTGGTGGGCTGCCCAGGTCGCCACGACCGAATCCAAGCCGCCAGACAGCAGAGTGATAGCCCGCATCTTATTCCCCCGTGTACGTCACCCGGGAAGTGTCAGACTCCCACACACTTACTGCTGTGACCCGCACCCGCGACTGCTCCAATTGTCCCGCGACCTGGGCAAATATGTACCGCGCCAGATTCTCGCTGCTGGGATTGGCATCGGCAAACGTCGGATGTTCATTGAGGTCGGTATGATCCAGTTCAGCAATGACCTCGTCACATATACTCTTAAGGTAGCCAAAATCAATCAGCAGCCCTTGCTGGTCAAGTTGGGAGCCGGCGACAGTAATCTGCACCCGGTAGTTATGCCCGTGCGGCTGGCCACAGGCTCCCTCATATCCGCGCAGGTGGTGAGCAGCGGCGAAGGTACGTTCCACGGTCAATTCATACATAGTAGACTCCCCCAACTGAACTGTGAGCAGTATAACACAGCCGGGCGACGTCCACAACCTGTTTGCCTGCGCAACTCTTGACACTGTGGGCCGGACAGGTTATACTTTTATCTCTAGGTCAATAGTGCCCCCATCGTCTAGTGGATTAGGATATCGGATTCTCAGTCCGACGACCGGGGTTCGAATCCCCGTGGGGGTACCACATTATTTCGGCACACCTGTAACGATCCACGAAGTAGCTACATACTCTGGCTAAACATAGGGAACTACTGAGATGGGCAAGCCTAGGCGAGGAAAAAGTCTGGCCAGAGCCGGTGCAGTTAGCACTATCATTTTGCTGCTATCGGCCTATGGGTGGGCGATGCAGTATCCTCAGGACCCCGCCGAGGCGGCGGCGGGCTACCTGTCAGCACGCCAGCAGTTCCACATAATGGGCGAACTGGCCCCGGGGGCGCTGACCTCCCCTACTGCCTTACCAGGCGGGGTCGTGGTGGAGCTGGTCGGAGAAATAGTGGGCCACACATCCGTCTGCAAAAGCACCGAAACGACTTATTGCCTTCTGTTAGCGATGGTCAACGGCCTGACAGTTTCTCTGGACTACCCGGAGCCAATCGAGGGCCTGCGGCCAGGCCAAACGGTACAGGTGTTGGCGACAGTTCCTAAAAATAGTGCTGATGGCCGACATTTTGAACTTAACTACATAGTCCGCCAGTGTGACCTGCCCGCCGAGCTGCGCCAACCCGCTACCGTACCTAACCCAAGTGAGGAGCAGGGCGCTAGCTCCGCAGCATCTGATACTGCGCCTGCCGGCGGCGCGGGTCTCTCCCCTTCCCCACCACACGTTGAGCAGGAACTGCCTGACTGGGGCACCAGGCGGGTACCATCTCCCCCCGGCACTCAGGACGAAGTGGATCCCCAGCAACGGAGAATCGACATCTGGCAGGCCTGGGTACAGCAGCATAATTCGGAGCTGACGGATACCGAATGTGAAAGAATTGTGCGCTGGGTATTGGACTGGTCAGCGGTCTATCGGGTTGACCATCGCCTCATTTTTGCCGTAATCGAAGCTGAATCCTATTTTGATCCTGAGTGCATCTCGCACGCCGGCGCTCTCGGGCTTATGCAGTTGATGCCGGGCACTGCCAAATACGTGCATGTGGAGGATCGCTGGAATGTGCGGGAGAATATCCGCGGGGGCATCCAGTATCTGGCCGAGCAACTGGCCCGGTACACGGATAGATCAAACTATGAGCAGTGCGTGCTGGGGCTAGCCTGTTACAATGCTGGCCCCAACGCGGTAGACAGATATGGCGGCGTTCCTCCGTATAAGGAGACCCGCAACTATGTGATAAAGGTTACCAAGAAGTTCGCCGAGCTGGTCGAAGAAGGTTATCCGTAAAGACTGTTGCCAAACTCGTGGGAGGGGCACCCTTGCCCCGACCGGAGTTCTCCCGCGTAGGCGAGGTTCTCCAACCTCGCCCGATGCGCAGGTTAAGAACCTGCGCTACGCGAGAAGAAAAATTTACCCAATTTATTCTCGCCAGCCACCCGTAATTGCCTTTTGCAACAGTCTCCCGTAGTGCTTATATTGATCCGGGGGCGACGGGGAGCGGAGATAAAACGCATAGGGAATTACTATGGAACAATCGCAATGTCCTGAGTGTGGAGCGCCCGTACAGCCTACCGACGCCCACTGTATGGAGTGCGGCGCCGATTTGCTGGCGGCACGCCAGAGCAAACAAAAACAGTTGCGGCAGCAGTCCGTAGCGGCACGGACCGGGGCCAGGCCCGACGCGGCCGCTAGCGCCGGGGGCGCTTATGTCAAGCCCGGCGAGACTTCCGAGAGGACCCGCATGCGCATCTTTGACCAGCAGGAGGCCAAGCAACTAGCTCAAGAGCGTGTCAGCGTCCTGGTGACGGCCGTCCTGGTGGGAATACCTAGCATTGCTCTGTTAGTGGTAGGTCTGATGCGCCTGCACAGCATCGGCTTCAGCGAGTTGGGAACCCTCCGCGTTGGCGAGTTCCGTCAATGGGCCATACTGACCGATCCCCGGCTGGTTACTATTATTCTGACTGGCCTGGGCCTGGCCGGGACTATGTGTACTGCCGGTCTGGTCCGCCGGGGGATGATGGCCGGCCGGGCGATAGGGGAGGTCAAACGGGGCGAGAAGCCGACTATAGTTTCCCTGAGCTGGCTTATCTACTATGGCTTACTACTAGTGGCGGTGTTCTGCCCACCGCTGGGACTACTGCTAGGGATTCTGCTGAAATTCAGCGCGGACGAGGATATTAAGAATATGGCGGGCACAATGATTATTATTAGCCTGGTCGCAATGGCTGTCTTCGGGGCTAATGCCCTGCTGGGCCTGGCCGAAGGCCTAAAGTCTGCGCCCCCCGCCCCGGAATCATAGAGGTTGTCCGCCGCAAGTTGACTGATCCCCAGCACCAAGGGAATTCATTTGTCGGTATGAGTGGGCGGCGGGCAGAAGGTGTCCGGGGCCAATTACCATAATTTTATGACAACTCTTTCATAAGACGGCCGCGCAGCCGGGTAATAGTCTGCGCATGGATCTGGCAAACCCGCGACTCGGTTATCCCCAGAATCTTACCAATCTCGCGCAGTGTTAACTCCTCCTGGTAGTAGAGCGCTATAATCTGCTTCTCGCGCGGAGGCAGTTCCTCAATAACCTGTGCGATACTCTGGCGTAATTCATTCTGCTCGAGATTGTGGAGCGGATCGCTAAAGCCGTCAGGCGGCTCCGCCGGATTGGGATAGCGAGCTTCCTGATAGGGCTGTTCTTTTACTATCTCTTCCAGCGAGGCAATAGCCATGCCGCTAACTTCGCCCAGCAATTCGTAGTACTCATCAATATCCACCTGCAGGGCCTGGGCGACTTCCGCATCGGTAGGCGGATGGCCTATCTGGGCCTCCAGTTCGCCAACTATCTCCGCTGCCTCCCGGGCCCGGCGCCGCAAACTACGGGGGGCCCAATCGCGGGCCCGCAGTGATTCCATTATTTCTCCGCGAATCACCGAGCTAGCGTAGGTTTCGAACTTGACCCCCCGGGCGGGGTCAAAGCGGTCCACTGCCTTGATTAGTCCTATGATGCCCGCGCTGACCAGGTCGTCGCGATCAGCGCTGGGAGGTAGGGAGATAGTAATTCGTCCTACGATGTAATGCACCAGGTCGAGATGGTTGGTGATCAGCGCTTCGCGTTGCTGCGCGTTCATAGTTGCCTCTCAACTGATTTTTCTATCCGCCTGGCCCCACCACTAGTGGCACATCATCACTGGTAATTTGATATAGCCACTGAATTTCGGTCTCCCCCAGTACTTCCTCCGGTCCCACTACCAACAGATCAGGAACAAATCCCGCGGCTAGTTGCTCCAGTGCCGGGCGAACCGCCGAACTGCACAGCAGAGCGATGGGCTGCTCTGTTCGCCGATACTCGGCTGTTAAGTCTCCGAGCAGTTGGCGCCAGTTGGCTGCCTGCTCGGGAGTGAGAACTACCGGCTCGGTCTCGCTTCCGGCCAGCGCGTCTTCAATCTCCGGGGCCAACTGTAACGCATATAAAGTACCACCGGGCGCCAGTAGTTGTGTTATGGTCCGCTGCATAGCCCGGCGCGCTCTGGTCGCTAACTGAGCTGAATCTGTAGTTGTAGCTAACCCCTCCGCTATTGTTTCGACTAGTGATATGTGATCGGCAATTGGGAGACCTTTCTTTAATAGTTCCTGACCAACTGCCGCCAGCAAGGTTACAGTCAGCCCGGCCGCGCGGGCCTCCGCCACGGTTGCCGGGGGAGTACGAGTCAGACTAGCGAGCATTTCAGCAGCCCGCTGGGTGTCAAAGAGTTCAGCCGCGTACTGGCGCAGCGTGCGGCGCAGGTGGCGTAAGATAGCCTCCTGGGCACTCAGAAGCTCGCAGCCGCTATTGCGCGCCTCCTCTTCCTGTTGCGGCGTCACCCACGCTGCGGGTCGGCCATCAGCGAACGTAGTGGGGATAGCCGGTGAAGGGACGATGCCCGGTTCGTTAGCTACGGCCAAACGCCGGGTCGGCCACACCTGACCACCGTCCACGGTGCTGCTCCGAAACACAAAGCTATAGTCGTGCAATCCCAATGTCGCTGAGTCGCGTACTACAAAGGCAGGCACCCTAAACCCTAGCTCGGCTGACATCTGCTGCCGCAGGCCGGTCAATTCGCTCAGCAGTTGCTCCCCGCCGTCAGCTAGCAGGTCCAGCAGTCCCCAGCCCAGATGTATCTGGGGGGCAATGGTGGCCGCCGACGGTATACTGGTTTCAGGGGCCACTTGCTTCACCCCCTCCGCCTCTGCTCGTTGTGCCTGGCTGCGTATCAGCAGGCCTCCCCATACTCCCAGGCCAACGGCGACCGCCAGCAGCGGCAATTTGGCCATCCCCGGCACTAACGCCAACAGCAGACAGGCGGCCGCCGCCGCTACCAGTAGCCCCGGGGTACGCAACAGTTGCCCCCCCATCTCGGTGGTCAGCGCCGAGGCGGAACCGGCCCGGGCGACCATTATGGCAGCAGCCGCTCCCATCAGCAGAGCGGGCAGCAGTATTATCAAGCCGTGGCCCGCAGTCAGCAAGGCTAGCTGCGGCCAAGCGCCGTCGGGCAGGCCGGCAGTCAGCAACCTCACCACCGGTGTGATGACTACTATCGCCACCGTGGCGATTGTCTCTCCTCGCAAGAACCGCGCCGCCCCGTCCATAGCCCCGTAAAAATTCGCCTCGGCCTCCAGGCGGGACGTTTCCTGATGACTCTCACTGGCCGACAGCCCCTGGGCACTGATGGCCGAGTCCAGAGCCAGTTGCTTGCCCGGAAGAGCATCCAGGGCGAAGCGGGCTGCTACCTCGGCCAAGCGGCTGACCCCTGCGGTGACCATTACGAACTGAACAACCCCCACGGTAATGAGCGTTCCCAGGCTGGCCACCGGATTGTTTAAGCCCGTCACGGCCGCCAGGGTAGTCGCCAAGCCGCCGGCCTGCCCCGTCGTCACTATCAGTCTAGCCACAACCAAGCACAGCAATATCCGGGCCAAACTGGTGAGGACGACCACACTGGGGAAGCTAGACAATTCGACCGGACGGGGGGTAACCAGGGCCACCATCAGCATCACCACGGCCGCCGCCAGGTTGGCGGCCAGTAATAAGTCCACCACTAGGGCGGGCATCAGTACACTAAGCACCAATACCGCTCCTGTGGCGACTAACACTGCCGCGATTAGTGGTCCCGGCCCGGCCGGTACTGATTGTTGTCGGTCAGCCGGCGCTGCCATATTATTGTTGATCTCTCAGACTCTGCGGGGTTAAAAGGCGCAGATAAATACTTCATCGGCGGGGTCACCAATTCCTTCTCGCACTCGCGAAAAGCCCAGAATAGTACCCCAGCGGGCCAACGTTTCGCAAAACCCAGAACCGGGTCACTTGGCAAGTGAGCTGCGGGCCACTATAATGAATTGGTAGCTATTGGAACAATTGATAATAGCTTCAAGCGGCTCCAAGGCCGAAGCATATTTAGAACAACCAACAGGAGTGGGAAACTACCATGGATAAACCTGAACCCAATCTTCATTTCAAGCTTATGTCTTTCTGCTACAAATTTCGCGACTTCTTCCTCCCCCGCATAAATATCTTGAACGAGGTAGGGATAAGACCCGGGTTTCATGTGCTGGATTATGGCTGTGGACCTGGGGGTTATATAACCCCGCTTGCAGAATTGGTGGGCAAATCAGGGAAAATCTACGCTCTGGATATCCATCCACTTGCAATTCAGACGGTGCAGGGCATCGCGGCAAGAAAGCAACTGACCAACGTAGAAACTATTTGTTCGGACTGTAAGACTGAACTGCCCGATAATAGCGTAGATGTAGTTCTATTCTACGATACCTTTCACACTTTGGGCGACCCAGATCGCGTACTAGAAGAGCTACGGCGAGTATTGAGACCCCATGGAATCCTATCCTTCAGTGACCACCATGTGAAGGAAAATGAGATAGTGTCTAGGCTAACGAATAGAGGATTGTTCAGGCTAGCGAGAAAAGGCAAACGAACATATACTTTCGTCAAAGAGGAATAATAATGGGGGACTTCGCACAACCCGGCGAGGGGAGTGAATACAGTTGTCGGTGATGGTGGGCACTTCGGGATATTCATACGACGATTGGGTCGGGCCGTTCTATCCATCCGGGCTCAGTAAGCGCACATTCCTGGATTACTATGCCCGGCACTTTCCGGCGGTCGAGGTCAACTATACCTATTACCGGATGCCCAACGCACGCACCTTGGCCGCCATGTCGCAAAAAACCGCCCCCGACTTCCAGTTCGTGATAAAGGCTAACTCGGCGATGACGCACGAGCGCACCGCTGATGCGGCTGTGTTTGCCGAATTTGCCCAGGGCCTCAGTCCACTTGTAGCCGAGGGCAAGCTCGCCTGCGTGCTGGCGCAGTTTCCCTATTCTTTTCATCCTGGCCCCAAAAGCCACGTCTATATGGAGCTGTTTCGAGAGCAGTTACCGCAACTGCCAATAGTCATTGAGTTTCGCAATGCCAAGTGGTTTACTGCCGAGACTTTTGAGTTGCTGACGGAGCTGGGATTCGGGTACTGCTGCGTAGACGAGCCGCGCCTGCGCAACCTGATGCCACCGGCGGCAGTAGCGACCTCGGAGATTGGCTACGTGCGCTTCCACGGCCGCAACTACGAAAAATGGTGGCACCACGACGAGGCCTGGGAGCGGTATGACTATCTGTACAGCCGCCAGGAACTGGAGGAGTGGATAGAGAAAATCCGGCAAATCAGCGATCAGACCGACCAGACCTACGTCTTTTTCAACAACCACTACCAGGCCCAGGCGGTCCAGAATGCCCAATTGTTCACCGAGATGCTCCGCGAAGCCGGCCTGTAAT
>JAUWJN010000215.1 GCA_030607655.1 bacterium | reverse complement strand
TGATGAGGATAACATACTTATCCCCCGGCGTCTGCCAGTATGGGAGCGAGTTGGCAAATGGCTCCTCGATGTGCTGATGGCGGCAGTTCTATTGGTCCTGCTGGCTCCACTGATGTTGGTGATTATCGGAGCAATTCGCTGGCAAACCCGGGTCTCGGCTATATTCAAGCAGGAGCGGATCGGCTGGCGCGGCGAGCCGTTTGCGATGTATAAGTTCAGGACGATGGGCCCCGAGGCCGACCCCTATGCACCAGCACCCCGCCAGCCCGATGATCAGCGCATCACCCCCGATTGGCCGGGGGCTGCGTAAGTATTATCTGGATGAGTTGCCCCAGCTTATCAATGTACTCAAGGGCGAAATGAGCCTGGTAGGGCCGCGTCCGGAGATGCCCTTATTAGTTGACCGCTACCAGCCCTGGCAGCGTCAACGCCTGCTGGTGAAGCCGGGCCTGACGGGGCTGTGGCAGATTAAGGGGCGCAAGGAACTGCCTATCTGCGAGAACCTGCAATACGATTTCTATTATATCCACCACCGTTCGCTATCGTTGGATATCGCAATAATCCTGCACACGATCCTACTGGTCCTGCGGGGCCGAGGCATATAGTGAGATAGGTGCTCAGATGCTGCGACCAACATTAAGCCTCCACAAGCCACGGGCCTGCGGAGGTTCAGTGTACGCAAAGATTCTCTAACAGCTCGTATGGCTAGGCTTCGCCGCAGCGCTCCAGGAGCTGGTTCCACTTGTAGTCC
Source organism: bacterium (assembly GCA_030607655.1). Classification (GTDB taxonomy): domain Bacteria; phylum Armatimonadota; class Zipacnadia; order Zipacnadales; family Zipacnadaceae; genus JALGTV01. The sequence goes on along the minus strand of JAUWJN010000215.1, from coordinate 4,037 downwards.
ACCCACTGCTGCATTTCCTTGCGGACCTCAGCGCCCTTGGCCCCGCGGAATAGATGGCGGAAGCGGCCCTGAGGCTCCAAGTATTCCTCGATAGGTTTTTTCTCCTTGGGCTTGTAGGTCAGCTTCCATTCGCCGTCCTCTACTTCGTACAGCGGCCAGATACAGGTGTCCGCAGCCAGTTGGGAGATCTCCGGAGTTATTTCCGGAGCGTGCCGCCAGCCCAGCGGACAGGGCGTGAGGACATTGATGAAGGTAGGGCCGTCAATAGCGAAGGCTTTCTCGGCCTTGCGGGTCAGATCCCGCCAGCGACCGGGAATGCTTTGGGCCACATAGGGAATATCATGCGCCGCCATACAGGCGGTCAGGTCCTTCTGATGCTGCTGCTTACCAGGGATGACCGAGCCCGCGGGACTGGTGGTAGTGTTCCCGCCCATCGGCGTAGCCGACGAGCGTTGTACTCCGGTATTCATATAGGCTTCATTATTCAGACAGACATATAGGAACTGATGACCGCGCTCAACCGCGCCGGACAGGGACTGGAAACCAATGTCGTAGGTGCCGCCGTCCCCGGCAAAGGCCACGAATTTGTAATCAGCGTCGGGGTCAATATAGTCAGGTAGGGGAATACCCTTAGCAGCTCGGGCTTTATGTGCCTTGTACATCGCCTCAATGCCCGTGATGGTGGCAGCGGCATTCTCGAAGGCGATATGTATCCAGGGGATATTCCAGGCAGTATACGGGAATATAGTGGTTGAGACCTCCAAACAGCCGGTGCAGGACGCGGCAATCACCGGGTCATCAGTGGCCATAAGTACCTGGCGCACCGCGATGGGCTCACCGCAACCGGGGCAGAGCCGATGGCCACCGGTAAGTCGCAGTGGTGTATGAGAAAGTTCCTTGAGATTCTTCGGCATATCAAATCCTCCTAATATTAGTTACCAATTGTAGGAGCGACATTCTTGTCGCGATATTATCGGGGCAGGAATGCCCCTCCTACCATCATAGCCAAGGTAGCTAGCTCCGTACTCCCAGGAACTGAAGCGGCTGGGGAGGCTGGCCTTCTGCGGCCACCTGCTCCAAATCGCGGTAGATGCCCACGATGTCCTCGGGAGTAACCATTCGCCCGCCCAGGCCGTAAATATAGTTAGAGCACGGTATATGTACACCAGCGTTGTACAGTGCCGAGGTCACTTCGGCATACAGCGGCCCGACCTCAGCGCCGAACGAAGCGGCCCGGTCGCATATTGCCACCGCGGCTGCGCCCTGGAGGGCCTCCGCTATCTCCTCGGCGGGGAAAGGACGGAAGGCCCGCAGCTTCAACAGGCCGGCCTTGACTCCCTCCGCCCGCAGAGTCTCCACCGCATCTTTAGCCGTACCCGCCATCGAACTCATCGCCATCACTACAAACTCGGCATCATCAAGCTGGTAGTTCTCCATCAGCCCATAATGGCGGCCAAACTTCTCGCCGAAGGCCTCGCCGACCTCAACTATGGCCTGCTTGGCCGGCCCATAGGCTTCCCACTGGTCGCGCTTGTGCTCGAAGTAGAAGTCCCACAAATCCAGCGGCCCCATAGTTATCGGATTTTCGATATCCAACAAGGGATAGCGAGCCTGATATGGCCCGATGAATTCCTGAACTGCCTCGTCATCCTCGACCTGCAACAGCTCGTAGGAGTGGCTGACCAGGAAGCCGTCCAGGCACGACATTACCGGCAGGCGCACGTCCTCACGCGCGCCAATGCCTACTGCCTGGATGAGATTGTCGTAGGCTTCCTGGACATCCTCGGCGTACAGTTGAATCCAGCCGGCGTCCCGGGCGCCCATCGTGTCGGAGTGGTCACAGTGAATGTTGATATTGCCCGACAAGGCGCGGTTGACGACCGTCAGGATTACCGGCATACGCAGGGAGGCGGTGATGTACAGAATCTCCCACATCAGCGCCAGACCCGCTGATGAGGTAGCGTTCATCACCCGCCCGCCGGCGGCGGCTGCCGCGGTGCAGGCGCTCATAGCCGAGTGCTCGCTCTCCACGGTCACAAAATTGGTATCTACCTCGCCATCGGCGACGAACTGGGCGAAGGTCTGGACGATCTCGGTAGAGGGGGTAATGGGGTAGGCAGCGACGACGTCAGGATTTATCTGCCGCATGGCCTCGGCCACCGCCTGATTCCCCTCCATTGGTTTTACTTGTGGCATTGTTAATCTCCTTGTCCTTATAGCATTCGTACCTTTTACTCATTCGTTGAAGTCGCTAACGATTGGAGACGCAGTGGCTGGCTAGCATAAAACTGGGCCCAGAGCATGGCAAACCAACGCTCGGCATGTACGCGCAGCCCGAGAGCACTAAAATGAATCCAGATTCCGCCCTGATCACACCGGTATGTCGGTCCTCTAAGATCATCAGTGTCAGGTCCCTGTAGGGCGACCTCGCGCTCCCACAATAGTTCTTGCCCCCGACGGACCCGTGCCATGCCTGCCTCAACCTTGTCATATCCCTCCTCGCCCGCTGCCTCCACGGGCACGAACGACGCCTGGGCTACCATCCACGGGGGACACCAGCCAGCATCCTGTGGAAGCTGCTGGATAGTAGTGGCCAGATTATCATAATCTTGCTGTGCCGTAGTACCGCCGACATCACTCTCTCCTTGATGCCAGAGGACCGCCCGGGCACCGCCCTTACCCAACTCCTGGAGTGCCGTGACTAGTCTCTGATACCCCTCCGCCCCGGGCAGCCACATGCTGCTATGGGAACCACCGATCGCCACGGAGTCAAAGCCAATCGGCATCTGCAGCGAGCGGGCCAGCATATCGCCGAGATACGGCCAGGGTGAACCGAACTCCCCGGCAGCTCCCGGCTGGGGATCGTAGCCCAGCCGCCAGATACCCGCATGGTAGGTGGCCACTCGATCGTCGTCAGGCCGCTGGAGCGGCTCGCCATAGTTTGCCGCATTGGACTGGCCTGCACAAATAAAGACCTCGCCTACGCCTACGTGCGGGACTGTCACATTCACTGGCTCTCCCCCGGCAGGCTGGGCCCGAATCTGCAACTCGTACCAGCCGCCAGCGGCGACTGTCAAGTTGCCGGCGTATACGCTAGGCTCGTCAGTTGCCACTAAGGCTGTCCAGTCCGTATCTGCGCCCTTATAACCAGGCATCAGTGTCAGACGCGCCTTGGCAGTAGTTATCTGTTGGTCACAGTGGATCTTAACAGGAACAATACCCTGGTCAGATGCATTGCGCTGCACCACCTGATATTCGCTTGGTGTTAATACTTCCACAATTAGCTGAGGCATCTCCTGGGCCATCACTGCCCTACAACAGCCGCACAGAGCAGCAAATACTATCAAGAGGGACATATATCGCATGGGGTTACTCATCACACTCCGACTCGGGCACCATTTCAATGCAATCTTTGGGGCAGACGGCGGCGCAGATGCCGCAGCCCTTGCAGTGATCCAGATCAAAGCCTTGGCCTATTACTGATTCGTCTTTGACTGGCACGGCATTATCCGGGCAGTAAACCCAGCAGAATAGGCAGTCAATGCAGGCTTCGTCGTCGCGGACGGGCCGCTGACTGCGCCAACCGCTGACAATGTACTCCTGCGCGTTGCCGGCCTGGGGAATGTAACCGCCGGAGACCATCTCATGCCACTTGGCATCAGGTTTATAAACACTCATTCGGTTTGCACCTCTTCATAAGCTCGCTGTACTGCCTGCAAATTGCCCTCGACCACGGCGCTGGACAGTTTCGCGCCCAATTGCTTCGTAACGGCGGCCTTCATTCCCTCCAGAGCGAGGACCTCGGCGACTTTCGCCACCGCGCCTAGCATCGGGGTATTAGGGATGTTGCGGCCCATAGTATCCAGGGCAATCTGGGTGGCGTCTACCGTGCATCCCTGGGCCGGCGGATTACCCAGAAGTTGGCGCATTTCCTGGGGCGACTCGGAGCTGTTGACAATGATGATGCCGTCCTCGGCGACCCCGGCGGCCACCTCCTCCGTGCTCACCAACGACGAATCAAGCACCACCACAATCTC
>JAUWJN010000145.1 GCA_030607655.1 bacterium | reverse complement strand
TGTTCGGCACCGCGTGTCGCCCCGACCATCCGATAGGTCCCTGTATGGTCTCCTCAGAAGGCGCTTGCGCAGCGGTGTATCGCTATGAAAGTACGCAACCGGCACAAGCACAGGAATAGGAATACTATGGAAAACCATGATTCAATAACCCTCGGCCACGGTGCCGGCGGACTGCTGTCCCAGCAGCTCATCAAGCAGGAGTTCCTGCCCCTGCTGGCCCAGGCCGGCCAGTCGCTGAACGACGCCGCCGTCATCACGGTAAACGGTATAAAACTCGCCTTCAGCACTGATTCGTTTACGGTCTCGCCCCTGTTTTTCCCCGGTGGCGACATCGGCAGCCTGGCGGTGCATGGCACGGTCAATGATGTGGCGATGATGGGCGCTGAGCCTCGTTTCCTTTCCCTGGCCCTGATAGTAGAGGAAGGCTTCCCCCGCGATGATCTGCATCGGATAACCACTTCCATCCAGCAAGCCGCTGAGCGGGCAGGGGTGCAGGTGGTAACCGGCGATACCAAAGTAGTTGAACGGGGAAGCGTTGATGGTCTGTTCATCAATACTTCCGGCATCGGCGTAGTCTATGAGCAGGCTGAGGTTGATCCCCGTCGCATCCAGGTGGGCGACGTTATCCGCATCAACGGTACCATCCCCGACCACGGCGTGGCCGTGATGTGCGCCCGCGAGGAGTTGGAAATCGCCGGCGAAGTAACCAGTGACTCGGCGCCGCTGGCCGGCTTGGTCAAAGAGATGATTGCTGCGCTGGGGCCGCAGGTACATGCCCTCCGCGACCCGACTCGCGGTGGGGTGGCGGCCACTCTGAATGAAATTGCCCAGCAGTCGCAGATTACCGCCGAGATTCGTCAGGAGGCCCTGCCCATAAAGCCGCAGGTCGCCGGGATATGCGAAATACTGGGGCTGGACCCGCTGCAGGTGGCCTGCGAGGGGAAGGTAGTGGCCTTCGTGGCGGCAGATGCCGCCGATGAAGCCCTGGCGGTGATGAAGTCTTCCCCCTTAGGCGAGGAAAGTAGCATTCTGGGCGAGGTAGTAGCCGCTGGCTCAGCCCAGGTTCGCCTCCGCACCCCCCTCGGCACCACGCGCATCATAGATATGCCCTCGGGTGAGCTGTTGCCCCGGATTTGCTGAGGCAGATTTAGCTCTGGGGGATCAGGCCCGACTCTCCTCCACTATTGCTATTTCCTCTTCGGTCAGGCCGTAGAGGGCGTAGACAATTCGGTCTATCAGGTGGTCGGTTTTCACCAGCGCCTCTATGACGGGAGTTAGCTGCTGCATCGATTTCTCATACTCCTGGCGGAGGCGCTCCTGGAAGGTGCGCTGATGGGGTAGGTCGCCTAAGTGTTTGCGGTTCTTATTCAGCCGGGAGAGCAGTTCGTCGTAGCCATCGGGCTGCTCATAGTAGCCTTTGATTATGGTCTTGCCCGAAAGTTCTTCAATGGATGTACCTATCTCGGTCTCCAGCCATCTGAGGAAGCCGTTAATCTCAGTGTGCTTTTGCTTATTCAGATCAATCATGCGCTGGGCCAGGGCCGCCAGTAGGTCGTGGACGAAATCCTCCCGACCGGGGAAAGTCTTATCTGCCTGGGCGATGGCGGCTTTCCAGTAGGGGTCATCGCACAGTTCAGGTTTGCCCCCCAGCCCATACAGAGCGGCATGGGTAGCTAGGGCCTTAGTCGCCAACTCCAGCGGCCTCTGATAATCGCCCCTCCCCAGTGCCGCCTCACACTCCCCCAGCAGCCTTGCCTTCTCCGGCGGGTCGGTGGGATGGGCAAAGTCAATGGTAGGCAGTGGAATTCGACCACTATAATACTGGTCCATTACTCGCGAGGTCTCAGTAGTCATACTAAAGGTCAGCTTTTGAAGGAAGAAAGAGGGCACAGGGCTATTTATCACAGCTACTACTGCACGCTCATCCCAGCCCGCCCCTGGGCGAAGCCTTACATTGACTAGCTTCTCGGTTGTTAGAAGTTTTCCCTCATCAGGGTAAGCAACAAGCCGTTTCCCTCTCAGAACCTTGAAAAATAGCCGCCGCACACACACCCGTTCAGCCTTCGCTTTATATTTGTCGGGCAACTGTATTTCCACAATGCGCTGTATCTCATAGCGCCCTACATCTGGGACCTTATTCACCCACAGCCAATGGCCTGGCTTTAGTGAAGTTTTTTCAGTATCGGGAATGTAGAGTCCGCGATATATTTCGGCGACAATCTCTTCCAGCCGCGTACAACAGTCAGCGAGTTTTTGGATTAGTGATTGTTCATCCGGGCTCATTCCATGAAATACAATCACGCCTTCACGTTGCATTAGGCCCTGCCAACAGGTGCCGGCGGGACGAAGTTCTTTGCTGGGTCGGACTAATTTAAGCGGTTCAGCGATTTGTATAGGAACCGGGTATGATGGGTTGGGTTCTTTAATACACCCGGTGAGGATTATCGTTTCATAGTTTACACTCTCAAAGGCTAGGCCCGTATCGCAAATTCCCTCCAATTGGAGATGTGTCAGTATCGCTCTCGTAATGTCGTTCCAGTTTTGGTAAAATGCAATAGACTTCGGAACAATCATGCCACCGGCTCCTCCACGATGTCCGAGTCGCAAAATTACCTCAAGGAAGGCTGCTGCACTGTCTCCACTGCCGAAATACTTATAACAAGTTTTGACAAAGCTTTGGTCTGGTGCGTCAAAGTCGGCTCCATACGGTGGATTGCCGATGACGCCATCAAAGCCCGGGTTGGCTTGCGGGCGGCCAAACTTATCAAAGAAGACTTCGGGGAATTCAATCTCCCAGTGGAAGAAATGACGCTGCCCGGCAATCCGGCGGGAGTGGTCCAGAACCTGCCGGGCCTCCGGGGACAACTCCGACACATCGCCGTCCGGATCACGCTGCAAGTAGCCCATCACCTGGTTGTAGCGTAGTCCATCATAATCATTGCCGAAATAGCGGCTGCACCACAGGTCGGCAATCTCCCGATAGGGCCGGCGATGCGCCTTATCAAGCTCATCCAGAATATTGCTCTTCTGCTGGACATCCAGGCGGGTCTCCGAGGGCTTCTCCTGCAAGAAGGCAAAGTCCTGCACCATTCGGTTGGCGTGGCGCGTGAACTGGTCATAGTCAAATACTGCAACCTGGCCGGCCTCTTCCTCCTTTTTGCGTTTTTGCCTTATCTGTGGCGGCGCGGCGAGGTCCTCAATCTTAGCCCCAATCAGCGAGTTGCCGCAGCGTAAGTGATGGTCCAGGAAGTTGAGCGCCTTGCCTCGCGCAGCGGTATGCAGCCACAGAGAAAGTTTGGCTAGTTCTACCGCCAGCGGGTTGAGGTCTACCCCATAAATGCAACGCTCCACCACCTGCCGCTTGAAGGGGGTACGCTCCTCCTCAGTGAGTTCATCCCAGTTTTCACCTTGCTTTTCAGCAATGGCCCGCGCCAGGTAGTCCGTGGCTTCCACCAGAAAATGCCCGCTGCCCATCGCGGGGTCGAGGATATTCAGTTGCAGAATATCGTCGGTACTCTCACATTCTTCTACGAGTGGGCCGACCGTATTGTCTACGATGTATTCCACGATATACTGAGGAGTGTAGTAGGAGCCGGTAGCTTTGCGCTCACCCCGGTCAGTAACTAAATACAACTCACCTGGTTGGCAGCGGTCCAGAACGGAGCTGCCTTTGGCCTGGGCCTGGGATAGCCACAATTCCTTACCCTTACGCCTAACGGCTACCATCGGCTCGGTGGCCTGGGCGAGTTTGTACTCCAAGAGACCCTCATAGATGCTGCCCAGATGCCGCACCTCCAAGTCGCTATAGTCCAGGAATTTGCCCTCAGCGGTGCAGGCCAGGGCATCCAGAACTTGAGCGAGATATTTATCGGGAAGTTGCTTCTGTTCCAGGAACTGATGCTTTTGAGGGTCAAATAGGCCGCCGTTGTATTCGGGTATGCCCAATTCTTCGTCGCCCTGGTCTATGGCCCCGCACAGATTTTTAACATTGGGCCAATGGTTAGCCATACTAGCGGCCAACTGCCCGGTAGCCTGTCGCTTGATTGCATCCAGGGAATAGCGTTCGCGATACTGAGCATTGTCCATCGGCAGCAGTCCTCGGGCCTCGGCGTAGAGGATAAAGAGTAGCCGATACAGTAGCACCAAGGCATTGTCGTGAATCTCGTTGAAATCGGCAGCCGTGAGCCCATTGGGCTTGTAACTGAGGAAGCCCTGGCAGGCGTAGCGCAGGGCCTGGTAGACCTGGCGCTTTAAGTCGTCTTGTAATTGTTCGGCGTAGCGAGTGCTCTCTTCGCTAACCACATCCAGGAAGAGGGGGCGAGGTGGATCGTAGAAGGCCTGCCGGCGGAAGAAAAGGAAAAAATACTTGAAGTCCTCCTCGCTTCCCTCCTCCAGCAGTCGGGGCAGGTTAAGCTCATAGAAGACAGGCTTGAGACGGGACTTCTCACGGTGATATAGACGCCACAGCCGGCCGTTGGTCAGTATGCCCCAATCTATCCCATACTCGAAGAGATAACGCTTGATCTGCCCAAATGGACTGTCCTTCCCCTTGGCGTCGAGGTTGACATCCCAGGCCTTAGCATCCGCTAGGCCAATCGCATCCTCCCAAAACTTCCCTTCGGGTTTGCGGTGAGCAGCTTGGCATGCCGTTTCGCCCGCAAAGAAGGCATAGTCAGGCTGGTCAATTAACTTCTCCTGGACCTCATAACAGTGCCCCAAAAGACTTAGCACTGGACGGACGACGTGGTCTTCGAGCTGAGGTTCATTGTAACTAGGGAGCAAAGGTTTCTCGCGCTCATACAACTTGGCAATCTGTTGCCGGCACTCCCGTAGACCTTCGGCAGCCCAAAGTTCCGAGTCAGGCAACCGATTCTTCAAGTAGTTGTCGCTGAAGAGTTCCTGATTACGATAGGCTACAAATTCATAAGATTGAGCCACAGTCCTTCTCCATCTGCCCAATATAAGGCTCTCGCTGCCCCACTAATAATTCTTCTTCGCTATTTTGGAGTCTGATTCCTCTGTTGTCCAATCAGCAATTACCGCCAATGCCTGGTGGACTAGCTGCTTTCAATCCATATCGGGCTTGACCAGGCCATCCGTCGGTCGCGTTGGGTGACGCGGACATAGTAGAAAACGGCTCCCGGCTCGCCCAGAGGCTCTACCTGCTCCAATGGTTGGCTGTCAGTCCATTCTTCCTCAACGGTAAGTCCGTCGCCGGTAAACGAGGCCACGGTTTGATTATTGCGCACTATCTCTACTTTTTCGAGCTCCCGCCGGCCGGCCACCTTCGGCCCCGCCGGGGCCAGTCGGATACTACCTAGATGCTGGGCGTTACTCATACTGGCGCTCCTCTCACTGCTAAGGCCGTCATATACTTGAATATAGCCTCAGATTACCATAGAAACTTCCCCGGGGCAAGCCTGCTTGGGGATAATGCGAGTGCGAATTGGGGCCTCTGCCCTTTGCGATGAGGCGGTTTTGTGCTATAATAGGGTTGCGGGCCGTTTATCACCCGTCTCAGGCCGCAGACTACTTCACAGAACTAGAGGGTGAGGGCCGTGGCAAAACGGAACCAGGACGACCGGCTGAAGCGTGACATAGTTGCCATCGGGTTTGCCACCTTAGGGGCGTTACTACTAGCCAGTCTCCTCTACGGTAGCCGCGGGGGCGGCTTTCTGCCTCAGGCTATCTACCACGGATTATTATTAACCTTCGGCGTAGGAGCCTATCTACTGCCCGTGGTAGCTTTTGTACTGCAGCGGTGGACGGCTTGGAGCAGAAGCGAATGGCGGGGCCCCAGGCAATGATGGGGCTAGGGCTACTATTCCTGGTCGTAATTATCCTGCGCCAAGTATTTGTCCCCCTGGAGGCGGATTTTTTTGCGCCCGAAACCTTGCGCGGTGGTGGTGGTTATGTCGGAGCAGCCATCGCCTGGGTCTTCTTGAAGGTCCTGGGTGCAGTGGGAAGTTATATTGTTTTGGGCGGAATTACCCTCATCGCCGTCATACTGATTACACAACGCTCCACGCAGCGGATACTGGGTGGGATAGGCACAGCGGCGGGGCAAGGCAGAAAATACCTGGACCAGATAGCCAAGCGCCCGCCGCCGCCCCGTCGCCCTGACCTGCGCCGACAAGCCGAGAAAACTCGCCGCCGCTCCCGGCCGCGCCGGGTGGAGACCAGCGGGCCGGGTGTAGACTTAGACGAGGAGGAGTCACCTCCCGAACAACCAGCCGACCCCAAACCTGACAGCCCAGCAGATGCCGGGCAAGACGCTAATCCGACCAATCCCGCCCCCCCCCAGCGAGTGGCCCGCGATAGTACTACGGCACAGCCAGAGCCTCAGTTGCAATTGGTAAGCCCACCGCAACATTATACTCCGCCGCCGTTATCTCTGCTGCAGAAGTTGGCCGGAGAAACTGATACCCAGGAGATGCACGAAGAGACGGCAGTGAGCATCATTAAGCTGGAGGATACGCTGGCGAGTTTTGGCATAACCGCTAAAGTTGCCCACTTTGAACGCGGGCCGGTGCTCACCCGCTACGAGGTGGAGCCGGAGCGGGGTATCCGCGTTAATCAGATAACGCGGCTGGCTGATGACCTGGCTATGAGCTTGGCCGCCGTGGACGTGCGGGTAGAGGCGCCGATTCCCGGCAAATCGGCCATCGGCATTGAGGTGCCCAACGAACACCGCTCCCTAGTTAGCCTGCGCGGCGTGATGGAATCAGATCAGTTCCAGAAGCATC
>JAUWJN010000050.1 GCA_030607655.1 bacterium | reverse complement strand
TGGACCAGTTAACTGAGCTACTCACTGGCTACGGGCCGGTGGTAGAATTGTGGTTTGACGGTGGTTGGGATAAGGGCAATTATGACTGGCACGACGCCCGCCGCTGGCACTGGGAAGAACTCTATGCTCATATCAAGTCACTCCAGCCTGAGTGCCTGGTAATCAACAACCCGGGCACTACCCACCGGGGGGAAATACATTTATACCCGGTTGATCTGCTCTGCGTCGAGCGGGTTCATCTTCGCATTGGGTCCTATCTAATGGAGCCGGATACGCGACCGGTTCGCGTCGTGAGTAAGGGCGACGAGCACCCGGCGGTCTATCTGCCGTGCGAAACCTGTGATACCATCCGTCAGGATTGGTTCTACCATGCGGAGGACACTGCTCTCCATTCACCCGAGACCATTGTCAGTTGGATTAATCTATCGCAACTGCGCGGCGGCAACCTACTGCTGAGCGCTCCGCCCGATGACCGGGGCTTGCTTCTAGAAGAGGATTGTGAGGTCCTCCGGCGCGTCGGGGAGCTTTTGGGCGAGTAAAGCAATATCAGGCGAGGTGGCGTGTGCGAACTTACCGGACTGTGGGCATCACCCTTACAGTTAAAAAATACCGGGGCACTGAGCGGCTCGCCGCCTTTTATACCCGCGAGCGCGGTAAGGTGGAGGCGGTGGCCAAGGGCATCGGTAAGCCGGGTAGTAAACTCGCTCCTCTGGTTGAGCCGCTGACCCTGTCCAAGCTGTTTTTTGCCAAAGGGCGCAATATTGACATTCTCACCCAGGGCGAGGTAATTGACTCCTTTTACGAGTTGCGCCGACACGTCCGCAGCTACGGCTACGCTTGCTACCTTGTCGAGCTGACCGCCAGCGCCACGGAGCCCGGTCAGGCTAACCCGTCTATATTTGAGGCCCTGCGGGCCAGCCTGGCGGCAATGGAAGGCACCGAGGATCCCCAGGTGATTGGGTGGGCATATTCTTTGAAGCTGCTGGCTGAGCTAGGACTGAGTCCGGTGCTGGATAGCTGTGTAATCTGCGAAGGGCCGCCTACTGAGTGGGCAACCTATCAGCCCGCGGCGGGCGGGCTAGTATGTAACAACTGCCAGCCGGTTTCTAACGCCGAGCATCTGGTCTCCGGAGCCACTCGTGGTCTACTACGAAGCCTGCTGACTATGCCTATCAGCCGACTGGAACGCCTAAGGATCTCGCCCCAAAGCCGGCAGCAGATAACCGGCCTGCTCCGCCAGCACATCGCACATCATCTGGGGCTACGCCCCAGAAGCGAAGAGTTTCTGGCTGACCTGCAGATGCCACGGCAGGAAAGTTAGCTCAGTCGGGGGATGAGTGGGATGACCAACGCACAGGTAGCCCAAATTGTGGACGAAATTGCTGACTTGCTGGAAATTGAAGGCGAAAACACCTTCCGAGTGCGCAGTTATCGCCGCGCCGCCGAGACTCTGACGGGTCTATCCGATGAAGTGGAGGACATATTCGAGGAGGAGGGGGTCAAGGGTCTCCAGGGCCTCCCCGGTATCGGCAAAGGTATTGCTGAGAAGTTGGCAGAGTTGTTGGCGACGGGCGAGATGACTTATCACCGCGAGCTGCGTGATAAGTATCCAGACCGTATGTTGGATATGCTGACGGTGCCGGGCCTCGGCCCGCGCACCGTGGCCCTGGTCTACGAGCAGTTAGGAATAGACTCGGTGGACGAGCTGGAAGAAGCCGCCCAGAACCAGCAGTTGCGAGATTTGCCGGGTCTGGGGGCTAAGAGTGAAGAGAAAATACTGCATAATATAGCACTGTATCGGCAGGGCACCGAGCGAGCTCTACTGGGTGACATCCTACCGGTGGCGGAGCGGCTCATAGCGATGCTGCGGGACGACCCCGCGGTGATTGATGCTGAAGTCGCCGGCAGCGCGCGCCGGCGTAAGGCGACAATCGGCGACCTAGACTTGCTGGCTACCTCCGAGCAGCCAGCCGAGGTCTGTGCCACCTTTGCCCAGAGTGAGGAGTTAGCCGAGATAATCATGGCCGGAGATACTAAAGTCAGCGGGCTACTGACTGGAGGGCGACAGGTAGACCTGCGCGTGGTGGAGCCAGAGAGTTACGGCGCCGCCCTGCAGTATTTTACCGGCTCGGCTGACCACAATGTAGCCCTGCGGGAGCGAGCCCAAAAAATGGGCCTGACCATCAACGAATACGGCGTATTCAAAGAGAAGGGCGGAAAGAGGGGCAATAAGGTGGCCGGCGAGACCGAGGAGGGGGTGTATGAGGCGGTGGGGCTGCCGTGGATACCCCCGGAACTGCGGGAGAGGCGGGGCGAGATTGAGGCCGCTGAGAAAGGACAGCTTCCGGATTTGATTGAACTGGAGGACATCCGTAGTGACCTGCATACGCACACCATCGGCTCGGATGGGCACAATACTCTGGAGGAGATGGCCGAGGCCTGTCGCCAGCGCGGATATGAGTACCTCGGTATCACCGACCACTCCCCCGTGCTGATTGTAGCCAGTGGGCTGACCGCCGAGGAAATCAAGCAGCAGCGCCAGCAAATTGATGAGCTGAATAAGCGCTATGAAGATGAGGGCGTAAAGTTCCGCATCCTCGCCGGCCTGGAGGCGGACATACTCACCGGCGGCCAGGTGGATGTGCCCGCGGAGGTCTTTGACCTGCTGGATTTTGTGCTGGGCTCAGTTCATCAGGGGTTCTCGGCGGATGCGGACAAAATGACGGGGCGAATTATTACGGCCCTGGAGTCGGGGAAGGTTGATATTCTGGGCCATCCCACTGGCCGGCTGCTGTTGGCGCGCGAGGCCTACGGAATTCATCTGGACGAGGTGATAAAGACCGCCGGGGAGCTGGATATGGCCGTGGAGATAAATGCCCATCCCCAACGGCTGGACCTCGACGACATTCACGCCCGCTTTGCGCAGGATAACGGCACGCTACTGTCCATCAATACCGATGCTCATGCTGCTGAGCACTTGGATTTTATGAGATATGGCGTGGCTACCGCGCGCCGGGGCTGGATAGAAGCTCCCTCAGTAATCAACACCTGGCCGCTGAAGAAGTTACAAGAATGGCTACAACGCAGAAGGGAAGACCATCAGTGAAAACTACGCTCTGCCCATCTCGTAACCTCGTTCGTAAGCTTGCCGTTATCCTGCTGACTGGCATAATAGGTGGGGTACTGGTTATCGGACCGGTTGGGTCGGCGACTGAGGTGCTGTCGGTTACCAATCCCAGTTTTGAGGAGGGGCTATCTGGCTGGATCGGGCCGAGGGAATTTACATCGGAACAGATATCTGTGGACGAGCAGGTGAGCCACAGCGGGGAAGCCAGCCTGCGAATCTGTGACGAGGACTACGAGAACCCATGGCTGGCTCAGGGAATTGCTCCCCTCCAACCTATGGCTCAATATGAGTTAGCTGCGTATGTTAGGGGCCACCCGGAGAAGCGGCCAGTGATGGCTGCCGTCAAGATTGAATTCTATGACGCCCAGAATAACAATATCAGTGGTTATTACCAGATGCTGGCGACGGCTGTTGACGGAAGCTGGCAACGGTTAGCTGTCAGCGCTCCTGCCGACGAGACGGTAGTAAAGGCAGCCATTGCCTTGCGGCTACTGACCCGGGGCACGGTATGGTTTGATGATATAGAGTTCATTATGACCCAGCCTCCTCCGGCTATTGTAGTCATCCCCTACTACCTCATCACCACCGCCTCCCAACGGGGCGAACTGGGTCTACAACTGCAACACTCCCAGGCTCCTGAAGATTTACCGGCTCTTCACTTCTGGATTACCGGGCCGCTGCTGCCCGAGCCGCTAGAAGTGGAGGCCCATCTGGAGCGGGCTAATGAACGGACGCTTGAGGCCATCGTTAAAGTCCCCGAGTTGCCCGCCGGGGTGTATGAGCTGGTAATTACCAGCGAGAATAAAGAGCCGCAGGGTGCGGCTTCCCTGGTCGCCTTGCCCGGTGCCGGGGAGTCTATCGGGTCGGCGGCGCGAGGCAAGACCTTCTTCCCTATCGGCCTTTACCATGTTAGTGTCGATGACTATGCGCAAGTGGCCGCGGCGGGGTTCAACTGTGTTCAGGGACCGGCCACCGATAGTATAGAAGAACTTAAAGCCGCCCTTGATGCGGCTGCCCAGGCCCGGCTGAAAGTAATAGTACCGTTGTATGACGACGCAACCATTGCTGAAAACCTGCAAGCATCAGCGGAGAAGGTCCAGGAATTTGCGCGGCACCCGGCGGTTCTGCTGTGGAAGATGGTAGACGCGCCCGACTTGCGACCCGATATTTATCCTGAGGTCGCCAAGATGTATCTGCGCTTGCAGGCGATTCCCCGGCACCAGCCACTGCAGATTACCGTGGCCAATCCTGCTCAATATCAGCGCTGGGCGCCGCTGTGTGATGTGCTGGAGGTAAACCCCTACCCGCTGCCCGACAAACCGGTACAGTCAGTCGGTGATTTTGTGACCCACGGCCACAGTGCTCTTCGGCCCGGTCAAGTCCTACTGGCCTTGCTGCAAGCCGGCTGGACCGCCGACCTGGTTACTCAGCCCACGGTAGAGCAGGCACGGATGATGATGTATCTGGCGGTGATGAACGGCGCAGACGGCATATTGTGGTATTGTCTGCGCGCGCGAGAGTGGGATCTCACCCAGACACCATTGTGGCCACATTTCCCGGAACTCAACCAGGAACTGGCGACTCTAGGGCAGGTAATGCTACGGGGTGAGGCGCTGGCGGACATTGAATGCAGCGAGAAGAACGTGACTATCAAGGGCTTCCGCGATAATGACAAGATATACCTGCTGCTGGTAAATGACACCGACCAAGCTGTGGAAGGTCGGCTGCGGGTGCCAGTGAGGATTACCGAGGCTACCTGGCTGCGCACGGGCGAGAAGCTGCGCAGTAGTTCCCGAACCATAAGATTCACCCTCCCTGCTCAAGGAGCCGAGACCGTAGTGACCACAGTATTTGCCGACTAGCGCCGCGCCCATCTATTCCCAGCCAGCCACCCTTGTCAGCTCCCGGGGAGCAGAAAATCCCTATGAATGTAACTCTCAAAGTTATACAGATTATTGTAGTAATCTTAGGAGGACTGGTCGCCGGCTACTTATTCCGCCGTTTTAATTGGCTGGCGGCCACCTGGTCCCCCCGCATAACTCGGGCTACCTTAGCGTATGTGCAGCCTTTCCCGATTGCCTTGGCAATATGGGGTTTGCAAGTTCATAGCTGGCGTGCCATACTGCTGCCGGTCTTCGGCGCTGTACTAGCAATCCTGATGTTGGTGGTGGGGGCCCTGGTGGCACGAGGCCAACAATTAGACCGCCGCTCCCAGGCGGCTTTCGTCCTTCCGACGATGTTTTCCAATACAGGTACCACCTACGGGGCCTTCTTGTGCTTTGTGTTGATGGGAGCGCAGGGCTTGGCCCTGGCCACTATCTATACACTATCCTTTGCGCCTATGATATACACGGTGGGCTTTTACGTGGCTAGAGCCTATGTCGGCGCTGGCCAACAATCGGTCGGAGAGATAATGAGGGAGAACCTCACCGCCCCTCATAGTCGCAACCCCCTGGCGGCCATCCTGGCCGGCTTGCTATTATGGGCCCTGCCGTGGCAGCGTCCCGAGTGCTTGCTGCCCGCTATCGATATTCTCATACCCGTAGGGACGGCAGCGCTATTGTTCGCCATTGGCTTGTCCATACGGCTAAGGGCAGTAAGGGAGTACGCCCCCCAGGCTATCTGGATGCACGGACTGAAATTCATAGTCTCGCCGGCACTAGGTTTGCTACTAGCTGTGCTGTTCGGATTCTGGGCGCAAGCCGATCATGAATTTCTAAAGATAGTTCTTATAGAAAGTGCTGCCCCCTGTGCTATAATGAGTCTGGCCATAGTCCAGGTTTTCCGGCTTAATGTTGATTTGGCCAACGTCTGTTGGCTGACTACGAATTTGACTGCTATCGCGCTCGCTCCGATACTGGTCGTGGTGGCCGGATTGCTGTAGTAAATCGGTAAGTAATGAAGCGGGTTAGGGATGCCGGAAGATAACCAAAATGAGGAAGAAATCTTAGAAATATCCGCGGAGGACCTCCAGGAGCCGTTGCCGCCGGTGGAGTCGGGAGAGGATACGATTCTGGTCATCGAGCCCGAGGACCTGGCGGATGTCCCCGACCTGCCCCCGTCGGCCGCGCCTGTCTCTGATTATCCACCCATAGCCGAAGCGGTAGGGCCACCGACGGTTAAGAAGGGCATGCTGGCCGGTGGGCTTATTGGCTCTATGGTCCTGCAGATGGCTATCGCCGGCGCCGGGGGCGGCTTTCTGGCCTGGGCCATCCAGGAGCCATTTATCAGCGACCAGAGCGTTCAGCAGGGAACGCTCGTAGTTCTGGCCTCAATGGCGGGCTTTGGCGCGGTGCTCGGCGGGGTCATCGGCCTGGCTCTCGGCAGCGTGGAAGGCATTGCCTCCCGGGTCGGGGAGAAGGCGGTGATAGGCGGACTGCTAGGCTTAGCTATCGGCGGAGTAGGCGGGGCCTTGGGAGGCCTGCTGGGGCAGATTGTATACGGCGTAATGGGCGGCGGCGACCCGCGCGGCAATCTTATTCTGCAGATTGGCATTCGGGCCTTTGCCTGGGGTGTGGTGGGGTTGTTTGTCGGCCTCGGTCAGGGCGTGATGATGCGCGCTCCCCGCAAGATTGCAAATGGACTGATAGGCGGTGCTATCGGGGGATTAGTCGGCGGGTTTCTGTTCGACCCGTTATCGGTGGTGGCAACCGTAATCGCCCCCGTCGCCGGGTCCAGTGTCGGTGGGGAGCGCAGCCGGATGGGGGGGATGACCATACTGGGGGCCTGTGCGGGATTGGCGATAGGGCTGGTAGAAGAAATTCGCAAGGAGGCATGGCTGACCATTGTTGCCGGGCCACTGACCGGCAAGCAGTTCATTATCTACCGCTCGCCCACTATCATCGGCAGCAGCCCTAAAGCCGACATTTGTCTGAGCAAGGACCCAGCCGTAGCCCCGGAGCACGCCAGCGTGGCGATGGCGGGGAGCCGCTATATTCTGTCTCATCTCGCCGGCGAGGCTACTCTCATCAACCGCCACCCCATCAGTCGCCAGGTCTTGCGGGACGGGGACAATATCCAGGTGGGGGCTACGGTGCTTCAGTACTCGACGCGGACTACTCAGCCGCTCTCCGGCTCCCCGATTCAACCGGATTGAGGTTTAGGATTGGGCACCCTCGCTGCCGACTATGTATTCTCCCGTGGCAGGACTATCTATGGCCTGATTTCTAGTCGCGGCAAGAATGCCGCTCCTCCGGCGTACCAGGTCAGCGCAGTAAATCTTCCAGGTTAATAAACTGGTCAGGGGGTTGCTGCCCAGCGCCGAGCTTATAGGGGCGCGGGATAACGGTGGCCGCCAGCACGCTGCTCACCTGCGCGGCTAAGACGGCTATCAGATTCAGGTTATTATCGGTAAACGGCCCGCTGGGCTTGTCAAAGAGAGCGATAACCCCCACTACCACATCGTCGCTCACCAGGGGATGAGCAAGCACTGAGCGGATGCCGGCGTAGGCCAGGCCATCTTCGGATAGCTGCGGGTCGGCTAAGAGGTCATTGATAATCTTCGGGGTCGCCGCGGCGGCCACCTGGCCCAGTATACCCTCCCCCATCCCCAGCTTGTTGGCGCTTAGTTCATCACTACTTATCCCGATAGTAACAATAGGCTGCAGTTGGTTTAGACCTCTGTCCACCACCAGGATTGCGCCCCGCTCGGCCCCGCTCAATTCCAGGGCCGCCTGTAATATATGCTGGGCAGTTGTCTGGGAATCACGGGCCTCGCCGAGTCGGTGCCCTAGAGTGATGAAGACGGCCAGCTCTTCAGTGGCGATACGCATTTTGTCTTCCAGCCGGGCCTTGCTCTGCTGAAGCTGTTGATTAAGCCGATTCAACCGGGTAACCAGCTGTTCATTTTCCTTAATAAGTCGCCGATGCTCCAGTCCCCGGGCGAGGATGTTGATTAGCTCATCGGTATCAAAGGGCTTGCGCAAATAATCATAAGTACCCCGGCGGACGGCCTCGATGGCCGAGTCCAGCGAGGCAAAGCCGGTGATAATTACCACCACCGCCTCGGGGTCGGCGCGGCGAATGGCGGAGACTACCTCCAGGCCGCCAATATCAGGGAGCACCAAGTCTACCAGTGCGGCGGGGAAGGGCTGCCGGTGGACCTCGGCGAGAGCTTGCTCCCCGGTCGCCACGCAGGTAGTTTCATACCCCTGCCGGGTCAGTACATCCTGACAGAGCTGTAACATATCCAGGTCATCATCTACTACTAACACGCGCTGAGGAGGTATTCCCATAGCTTGTTCGGACTACCGCTGGCCGTTCCCCCAGTCGCCGCGAAATGAATTTGCCAGCCATTACTAGCTGTACGAAGTGGGAACGACACAAAAATCCTCGTATGCATCGGTCGCTGCCCGCCATTGGGCCTGAACGTCTCTCACCCACCCGCCCGGCGGCCCTTGCTGCAGCTCCGCCAGTAATTCCGCGAGGGCCTCCGGTGAGCCCTCAGCCACCACCTCCACGCCGCCATTGGCTAAATTACGCACCCAGCCGGTTAAGCCAAGTCGGCGGGCACAATGTATAACAAAAAAGCGAAAGCCTACTCCTTGAACTCGTCCGCTTATTGTGGCCTGTAGCTGCCTATTTTCGCGCATATCCGCGAGCGCAACTAGTGCTTAGAATCAAGGGGCGGCGGCAGGCCCCCCTTCGGCTCCGGCTATATCTTCTTTACCAGTATCGCCCATTCCACCGCCCGCAGCACATAAGAGAGTATCAGCAAGCCGAGGATGATGACAAAGAATGCGCGCACGGTGGGCGTATCCAGATACTCAAACCACTTGCTTGAGTCAATCTGATGGCCAAGGGTGAAGCGACTGGCCAGGCGGGCGAATGCCCCAACGAACCCGCGATATAGGCTCATCAAAGGTTGATAGCCAGCGATAATCGCCACAATGGTGCCGATAATAGCGATAGGGTTGACGAATTTATACTTGGCCCGCTGATGGTCGTTGTAGATGGGGCACTTGCTACAGGGGATGGTGCGCTTCTGGCCTGGTCTGACCACATCGGCCTCCAGATCTGAGCGGACATATGCTTCCTGAGTCCGGCGGGTTTGGGCGTCGCGTGCCCCTCCTCCTAGTCCGCCGGCGCGGAGGAGGCTGTCAATTAGATGCGGGTCACAGTTGCAGCCGCTGCCGTACCGCCAGCAGGTCTTGCGCGCCTTGTAGGCCGGGCACATCTCTCTGATAGCCTCGTGACAGTAAGGCATCTCCCAGCACGGTGTCCACGGCAGTATGGCTTTTAGCTTTTTCTTCTCCGGTGTTGCCGTCAGTATTTCTTCCGGCGGGGCTTCCCGGCGACGCTGGGTGCCCTGGGTAAGTTGCAGGTATATCTCGTAGAGCAACCGGAGGCCGACAATTACAATAATGGCTTTGCCGGCCGCCGTACCCCAGAAGTTGATTTGGACGGCCACCTCACTGGAGGGATTACGCAGGTTATTAGAAATCAGGAAAGGGGTGCCCAACAAGAAACCCAAGCCCACAATACCAACAATGACCGACCAGGCTGCTTCGGCAAAGGTGATGATAATCAAGCACACCGCCGCTAGGCTGCTGCTCACCGCAAGTACCTGACCCATTAAGCGGATATTAGCTAGGATGCGTGCGGTAGGAGGTTGATTGAGATAGCCCCCAAAGATACCATATAGCAGATAGCCCGTAGCGATCAGCATCGCCAATATCGAGAATTTCAGGACCGTACCCGCATATCCAGCAAGCACCTGACCTGTGTTAGCAGACGGGGCACGTCTCGGGGTTGGTGGTCGCTTGCGCAGCGCCATTTACCTAAGCCTTCTCCGTCCTATACACCACTTAGTGTGCTATCTGCCCGCTGGGGCAGCCAGAGTCAGTGGGCCAGCCGGAGGCCCACCGACGATGATACCCAAACTCAAGGGCTGGGGAGAGGGTGGTTATCGGCAAAGTTCAGCCCAGTTCGCTTTTTTGGAGCTGATACTGGTCTGGTATTAGGCTGTCGTCAACGAAATTCAAGAAGTCATTCTTCTCATTAGACCGGTTGTAGCCGTCTGCGAAGCTAATTTTGCCGTCGTCAACCAGCCGGGCCAAATGAGCTTCCAATAGCTGCATGCCCAGGGCCTGGCCGCCGCTTTGAATCGTGGACCTCATCAGGGAAGTCTTGCGCTCGCGGATGAGGTTGCCTATCGCCGGCGAGCC
Organism: bacterium; assembly: GCA_030607655.1. GTDB lineage: Bacteria > Armatimonadota > Zipacnadia > Zipacnadales > Zipacnadaceae > JALGTV01. Next base: position 1,145 of record JAUWJN010000050.1, on the reverse strand, counting down.
GCCCGGCTCCCCAATCATAATCTCAAAGGCAGCAACACGGCCATCTGTATCGATGCGCGGTATCAGCTCCTCTGTGAATACTGCCGCCAGGGAGGTGGAGGTCATCGCCCGAATTTCTTCTTGTTCAAGGGCAGGAAAGGCGGTAACCAACCTATCTACGGTCTTCGGGGCACTGACGGTGTGCAAGGTGGAGAGGACCAAGTGGCCGGTTTCCGCGGATTGCAGGCAGGCCCTCATGGTCTCCAAATCCCTCATCTCTCCGACCAGCATCACATCAGGGGCTGACCTCATATTGCGGGTTACTGCCTCGGAGAAAGTGATGACATCCACCCCTACTTCCCGCTGGTTGATAATACTCTTCTTGCCCTCGTGGTAATATTCTATGGGGTCTTCAATAGTGATTATGTGGCATTCCCGCTCGCGGTTAATGTAGTCAATCATTGAGGCGATCGTAGTAGTCTTACCACAGCCGGTAGGCCCGGTTAATAGTATTAACCCGCGCGGTTTATTCAACAACTCCGTGACTTGATCTGTGGGGAGGCCCAACTGCTCAAAGCTTAGTATCCCATAGGGAATAAGCCGCAGAGCCAGGGTGGGGTGGTGTCGTTGCTGAAAGACGCTCACCCGGAATCGCGCTTGGGTCCCAAACTCGTAGCCAATATCGGCACCGCCGGTTTCGTAGTATCTTTGCCAATATGGATTATCTGACGTATCTTCTCCCAGGAAATACGTCACCCCCGCCACCATATCGTCATGGGTTATCTCCCGGTAGCCTTCCAGCTCCACCAGGTGGCCATGCCGACGGTAGATAGGTGCCTCGCCAACGGTCAAGTGTAGGTCCGAGGCATCTATCTTCACGCAACCCTCCAGAAGGGCTCCCATCACCTCGTCGTCCAGAGTCTGCCCCACTTTGTTGGCAATCTCACTGGGAGCCTTGACCGTTCTTCGCCATGATTCAGGTTCAGCCATTACCGTCACCCCTACTTATGTTGATTGGAAAATCTGAGCCGGGCCTCTCTAGGTGATAATTTCGCCGTCCCCGCCGCCATTCCTCTTTGCTCTGAGCTCCTTTGTTACTCTTGGCGCTTTCTATCCTGCTGCGGCACGGTCTTGCTAGCATCTTCCCTTTCCTTCTCTATCCGTCG
>JAUWJN010000236.1 GCA_030607655.1 bacterium | reverse complement strand
CGGGACCACCGGCAAGCCCACCGTAGTCGGCTATACGCGCGCCGATATCGCATTGTGGGCTGACATGATAGCCCGGTCATTGTGCCAGGCGGATGCCGTCCCCGGCGATATTTTGCACAACGCTTATGGCTATGGCATGTTCACGGGGGGGCTGGGCCTGCATTATGGCGGGGAGCGACTGGGAGTAGCGGTGTTGCCGATGTCGGGTGGCAATACCAAGCGGCAGATTATGATGACACAGGACTTTGGCAGCACTCTGCTATGCTGCACTCCGTCGTACGCTCTGCGGCTAGCGGAGGTAGCTGAGGAAATGGGAATAGATATCACCAGTTTACCACTGCGCAGCGGGATTCTGGGGGCTGAGCCCTGGACCGAGGGGGTGCGCGCCGAGATTGAGCAACGGGTGGGCCTAAAAGCCTACAATATCTACGGCCTGAGTGAAGTAATCGGCCCCGGAGTGTCAAACGAATGTGAGTACCAGAACGGCTCCCATATTAACGACGACCATTTCATTCCGGAAGTTATTGATCCCGATACTGGTGAAGTGCTCCCCGACGGCGAGGCAGGTGAACTGGTCTTCACGTGCATTACCAAGGAGTGTCTGCCCCTGATACGTTATCGTACCAGTGACATTGCCAGCATTACTCACGAGCCCTGTGAGTGTGGTCGCACGACGGCGCGTATGCGCCTGATAACAGGTCGCCCGGATGACATGCTGATAATTCGCGGCGTAAACGTATATCCATCCCAGATTGAAGGAGTACTGCTAACTTTCGAGGAAGTTGAACCACAGTACCTAATCGAGGTAGACCGCAAGGGCACCTTGGACGAATTAGCTATTCAGGTGGAGATTTCGTCGGAGTTCTTTGCTGACCGAGTGGGCGAGGTAGAGAACCTAAGCCGGCGCATCCGGGCGGAGATCGAAAGCGTACTGGGCTTAGCGGTGGAAGTGCAGTTGGTGGAGCCCAAGTCCATCGCCCGCGCCGAGGGTAAGGTGCAACGCGTAGTTGATAAACGGAAGATGGACTGAGGCAGACGTTTATGAGCAATAGAGTTACCCTTACGGGAGGGACAGAAAATGGCGGGAATTCAGCAAGTATCGGTATTCTTGGAAAACAAGTCAGGCCGTCTGGCTGAGGTTACCCAGATATTAGCTGAGGGGGGGATCAACTTGGTGGCATTATCAATCGCCGAGACCTCTGACTTTGGCATCCTGCGGGTTATCTGTGACCAGCCTGTGAAAGCAGCTAAGACCCTGCGCGAGGGGGGCTTTTCAGTAGGCGAGACTGAGGTTCTGGCCGTGCAAGTACCTCATCGGCCGGGGGGTCTGGCGGAGGTGGTGGGCGTAGTCAATCCGCTCAACGTCAACATTGAATATCTATACGCCTTTGCCGGCCACACCGGTCAGGACGCAGTAGTGGTGATGCGAATGGAAAACGCTCGTAACCAGGAGACAGCAGAAGCATTGCAGCAGGCGGGGTATGCCTTGCTTACTCCCGAGCAGGTCTACACTGCCTGAGGCGGGTCGGTCAGAGTATCCTGCCAGGCAACGAGGGGAATCTCCATCAGCCTGGTTAGTTTACATAGAGGCCAATTGTGCCCAAATCAAACACTAAAGAGGAGGTTGTAAAGATGAAAACAGTGCAAAGCAAGTGGATCCAGGTCTTAACAGTCAGTTGTTTGGTGGTAGCGGTGGTAGTGACGCTGTGCCTGACCGGATGTCCGCCCAAGCCGACGCCCGGTCCGCCAACTCCAATCCCGCCCCGGCCACCGAAAGCAGTCAAGCCGGCACCAACGGGAGAGCCTATAAAGATTGGGGCCATCTTCAGCGTTAGTGGCCCGGCTTCGCCGCTAGGCGACCCGGAAAAGAAGACTGTGGAGCTGTTGGTAGACCAGATTAATGCGAATGGCGGCGTGTTGGGACGACCCTTGGGGGTCATTGTCAAGGACTCTAAGAGCGAGCCGACCGAAGCAGTTCTGGCCTGCAAAGACCTAATTGAAGGCGAGCAGGTGGTGGCTATCATTGGTCCGTCACGGACTCCCACTACGATGGCCATCAAGGATGCATGCCAAGCAGCGGAGGTGCCCCTGGTCTCCTGTGCCGCCGGCAAGACCATTACTGACCCAGTGGCCAGCTATGTATTCGCGGTGCCCCAGACCAATGCTCTGGCGGTTGAGGCGTGCTTCGGCTATCTGGAGAAAGAGGGCATCGACAAGGTAGCTTTCATCTACGTCGCCAATTCCTACGGCGAGGATGGCTACAACAATGCCCAGGCTATTGCCGCTGAGCGTGGTATCGAGCTGGTAGCCGTTGAGACCTTCGGCGGGGAAGATACTGATATGACCGCCCAGCTCACCAAAATCAAGGCGAAGTCGCCGGGCGCGATTGTCTGCTGGGGCACCAATCCCGGGCCGTCTATTGTCACTAAAGATGCTCAGACACTGGGGATAGACGTACCCATCCTGCAGAGCCACGGCGTAGCCAATATGAAGTTCATTGAACTGGCCGGCGACTCTGCTAATGGCGTGCAATTGCCGGCGGGTCGGTTAATCGTTTACGACCAGATAGGAACGGACGATCCGCAGAAGGCAATGTTGGATGAGTTCGCAGCAGCCTACAAGGCTAAGTATGACGCCGAACCCAATACCTTCGCCGGGCATGCCTATGACGCTCTGTGGATAACGGTCAACGCTCTGGAAGCCGCCGGCGAGGCCGACCGTGCTAAGCTGCGGGATGCTATTGAGCAAACTCAGGAGTTTGTAGGGACTGCGGGCATCTTTAACTACTCCGCCGACGACCATAATGGTCTGACCATGGATGCCTTTGTCTGGGTGAAGATCGTAGACGGCAAGTGGACACTGGCCGAGTAGGGGCCTTTAGCGACCATTACCGCAGGGTAGCAGGGCCATTTGTGGCCCAACCCTTTGATTGTACTGTAGGAGGGCCATTCTCGGGCCGATTCTAGTCGGGACGAGGATGGTTTTCCTAGAGTGGCGTTCGTGATATGCTGAAGTAGCTACCGAAGCAGAAGCTGACCTGAGAGATGAGCCTGGCTGACCAATTACTACAGTACTTACTTACCGGCCTCTCCGTAGGCCTGGTCTACGGGTTGGTGGGGTTGGGAATTACCATAATCTTTAACGCTACCGGCATTATCAACTTCGCGCAGGGCGAGTTTGTGATGCTGGGGGGGATGATTGCGGTCGCCTTCGTTAGCCTCGGCCTCCCGTTATGGGTGGCGGTGGTGTTAGCGATGGCGGCAGTGACGACGGTGGGTTTGGCCATGGAAAGGCTGGCCATACGGCCCCTACGGGGAGCTTCGGTAATCACGCTTATTATCGCCACCATTGGCGCCTCCCTGGTTTTGCAGGGAGGCGCTAAGTTAATATGGGGACCGGAAGCAGTTAAACTGCCAGCTTTCAGCGGCGAGGTGCCGATTAGAATTGGCGCTGGTGGTATAAACCCCCAGAGGCTATGGGTAATGGGCCTGGCGGCGCTGAGCGTGGCAGCCGTGCAATTATTCTTCAAGTACACGCTTACCGGTAAGGCCATGCGCGCCTGCGCGATTAATCGTTCAGCGGCCCGGCTGGCTGGTATCAGCGCTGATCGGATGGTAAGGCTAAGCTTTGCTATGAGTGCGGCGCTGGCGGCTCTGGGCGGGGTGACACTAACGCCGGTAGCCTTAATGCACTACGCCCAAGGTACTTATTATACTCTTACGGGTTTTCTGGCGGCAGTAGTGGGCGGGTTGGGCAGCGGCTTGGGTGCTGTCCTCGGTGGGGTTATGCTGGGAATTGTGGAGAGCCTATCCGCTGGCTTCATCTCCTCCGGCTACAGCAAAGCCATTGCCGTGGCGGTGGCTTTGATAGTATTATGGTGGCGCCCCGAGGGCCTGGTCAGGAAGCGAGTGCTCTGAAGCCCAAACACAACTGACCGGGTAACGACTAATATGGCTTACGATCGCATAACCAAGCTATGCCGTGCAGTCGGGCTAATCGTTTTCATAGCACTGATTGCTGCGCCGCTACTGCTGCGCAGCGCTTATCTGACTACTAGCGGCGTGTTGATTGCTATCCACGCAATTATCGCGGTAGGTCTTGGACTGCTTATGGGCTACGCCGGGCAAGTATCTCTGGGGCATGCAGCTTTTTATGGGCT
>JAUWJN010000046.1 GCA_030607655.1 bacterium | reverse complement strand
GCGTCTCATTGACTCCACACTGGCCGAAGTTTGCACAGGCGGGCACATCACCTTTAGTATGGTAGATCTTCGGGCCGTGCCCCAGTCGGATGTGAATAGCCTAGCGGTGGTAGTAGAACGAGATGAGACGGTAGAACCTTATTTCTATCATGATATTGACAGTGGTCTGTGGATTAACGAGTATGGGCGGGGCTATGCCGTCTACACCGCGGCGGATTGGTTCGCCGACTACCTGAACACCCCCACGCCCAGTTCGGCGCGGCTATTCCACGCCCTAGTAACTCGCCTAGCCCAGCCGCCCATCACTCTGGACGGACCAATGTGTATCACGATGAATGTCCGCGAACAGGCTGATGGCACCTGGGCAGTCCATCTGCACAATGCCCCTGGCTCAGCGTATTCATATCCCTGTCCGCCTCAGGCCAAGTTTTTGCATGCTGTTGGCGAGGTGGTGCCGGTACATAATCTGGTTCTGCGGATACCGGGCAGAGAGATTGCCGCCGCTCATTCGGGAGTTAGCGAGGAGGTCTTCGAGGTCCGCGCGGATAATTGTGTGCAGATTCCCAAGATTAGCCTGCACGAGGTCGTAGTGATTTCCTTTGATCGCTGAAGACCCCACCTAACCCGTATAAGCTCCAACTCTAAGCCAACGGCCGATTAGTGGTTCATTATTCGGCTCTCATTACACAACTGAAGGGTCTTGCAATAATCTTCTCAGGAGGAGTCCGGTGTCCGGATATAGGCAGCGTGTACAGCAGGCCTTTGCTCATGAAGTGCCCGACCGGACACCTTTGTTCGAGATTTACTGCCCTTATCATCCGATTTACTGGGACATCTGCGGCCGCAATTTTGTCACCGATGCCGCCCTTTACTGGGATGCCCTGGCCGAAGGTATCTCCTGGGAGGAACTAATCGAGGCACAAGCCCAGGCGGTTTTCCAGATCAATAAGTTCTTCGAAGTCGATATGATTCACCAGGGCATGAATCTGCGCCCACCCAACCCCCGTCCGGTGAACACTGGCGAGAAGACCTGGCGGCTCGATGGCGTGGATTACCATTATGTTGAGCGGACTAAGCTGGTGCAGCCCGCAGTGCCCCAGTCGTATTCCCAGCAGTGGTCGGAGGACGAGGTCAAGCACCAGCTTGAAGAATGGGACGGTACGCCGGAAGAGACTCCCGAGCAGTGCTACGGGGTATTGCGACGGGTCCGCGAGCTCGCGGAGGCCGAGGAGCTGGACTGGGTATACATGGGAGAGGTGGGAGCCGGGACGGGCGCAGCCTTCTATCCGCCTTTCATGCTTATGTGGCTGGTCGCCGAACCCGAGTGGATAGAGCGTTGGCTGGCGGTGCAGAAAGCCACCGGATTCGACCGGACCCGGGAACTGATAGCCCGCGGTTGCGAGGTCATTGCCATGGGCGGCGACGTATCCTGCGACAAGGGACCGTTTATTTCACCGGCCCATTACCGCCGATTCATCCTACCGGTCATCCAGGAACACATCGCGCTCATTCATCACCTCGGAGCCTTAGCCGTGTACACCTCCGATGGAAACCACCGGGATATCAAGGAAGACTTCTTCTTCAATTCCCACACTGACGGCTATAAGGAAGTTGACAAGGCGGCGGGGATGACCTGGGAGTGGCTGATTGCCGAAAAGATTGATCAGCGCGTGTGCATCATCGGCAATATTGACGCCCGTTACACATTGTGCCTGGGCACGCCTGAAGAAGTACGCGCCGAGGTCATCCAGTGCCTGAAGCTGGGCCAGACATCCCCCGGGGGGCACATTCTCCATGCCAGCCACTCGGTCCACGAGGACGTCAAGGTTGATAACTATTACGCTGCGGTCAACGCCTACCGGGATTTCTTCGGGATGGAGCCATTATCCCGATAAACTCTAACTCTGAAAAGGAGGAAAACTGATGTCCAACGAGTCAATTCTGTCCACGCAACTAAGGTCGTTGATTCTGCCCCGCAATTGCCGGCGCAAACGGGTGAGCAGTTGGGATACCGCTGGCGCTAATGATGATCGGTGGCATCTGAAAGCCGGTGAGACTCGTGTTCTGGCTGACCTAAACGGTGCCGGTTGCATCAATCACATCTGGATGACCTATCATAGCGAGTCCCCCGCGCCCTATCGGCGCCGCGTTCTGCGGATGTTCTGGGACGGCGAGGAAAATCCGAGCGTGGAGGTGCCTTTCGGCGACTTCTTTGGCGTCGGCCACGGGCTGAGTGCTCCCTATGAGTCAGCAGTGCTCAGCGAGACTGCCAGTCCCGCTTTCAACTGTTGGTGGCCGATGCCCTTCGCCAGCAGTGCACGGGTTGAGGTAGTCAACGAGGACGTTGATGGCATCCTTTACTTCTACATTGACTACGAGGAGTATGACCAACCCGTCCCCGATGCTCTTTACTTCCATGCCCAGTACCGCCAGGAGTACCCTTGTGATGGCATTCCCGGCAATGATATCAACTTAGATGGCGCTGGTAACTACGTAATACTAGAGGCGGAAGGATGCGGACACTATGTCGGCTGCAACCTCAGTATCCATAATGAGGTGGGTGGCTGGTGGGGTGAGGGCGATGATATGATATTTGTTGATGGCGATACCTGGCCCCCATCTCTGCACGGCACAGGCAGTGAGGACTATTTCTCTCACGCCTGGGGAATGCAGGACCAGCGGGGTTTGTACAATGGCACTTCCCTATTCAACAAAGACCACCAGGATTGGGAGGGCAAATGGACTGTCTATCGCTGGCACGTCCTTGACCCTGTACCCTTTGAGGAACAGATTAGGGTGACCATCGAGCACGGCCACGCCAACAACCGCTCTGACGACTACTCCTCGCTAGCTTACTGGTATCAGACCGAGCCGCATCAGCCCTTCCCGCCTTTGCCCTCGGCGACGGAGCGCCTGCCGCGAGATGCAGCGGAATAGATCAGAGACGGAGGAAGGGAAAGGGCGAGTGGGCGGCGAATGAGAACGCTGTAATTCAGTATAATTACAAGGGGGTATTAAGATGGCTCTGACAGTAAAGAAGGTCACAGTAGTAAGTACGAGGGTGGAAGACAAGCCGGGGATGTTGGCCAAGATGACCGCGGCCCTGCGAGAGGCTAACATCAACCTAATGGCGATGGTGGGCCACCCCGGAGACGAAGGCCAGGCTTGGCTGACGTTCATCCCCGAGGACCCCGCCGCTCTGCGGGCCCTGGCCGCCCAGGAGGGAGTTCAGATTACCGAAGAGGCCGCCGTGTGGCTGGAGGGACCTGACCAAGTAGGAGCTCTCTGCGCCTTCGCGGATAAGCTCGCCGCCGAGAATATCAACATCGTGGCAGGCCAGGCCACCGGCGCAGGTGGCTACTTTGCGGCAGTCTTCTACTTCGCGAGCGAACAGGTCGTGGACCAGGTTGTTAAGCTGATGACCGGCTAGCGACCCCAAGCCCATAACTTCGTGAAGAGACCCTCGCTGCGGCGTTGAGTCGCAGGCGGGTCAGTACTGCTACGACTATATATGCCTTAGAGGAAGCCGCAAATACCAATAGTCGGCCCGGCTAGCACGCATCTTATACTAAAGGAGAGAGAAATTATGGCCGAACAGATCAAAGTTGCGTTTGTTGGTTCGGGAGCAATGGCGCGGGCTCATGCTCCCAACTTTGACCGAATCCAGGACGCTCAGATAGGCGGCTTCTGCGACCTGGACGGAGACCGCGCCGAGGCTATGGCGAAGGAACATGGCGGCAAGGCGTTTACTGACCCCGCCAAAATGTTGGATGCAGTTGAGCCTGACGGTGTCTACATCCTTCTGCCACCCTTTGCGCACGGGGAGGCCGAGTTTGCTTGTCTAGAGCGGGAAATTCCCTTCTTCGTGGAAAAGCCCATTAACTTGTACTTGGACCAGGCCCAAGAGATCGCTCAGGCAGTGGCAGATAGCGGCCTGCTAACCGCGGCTGGCTATTTGAATCGCTATCGCACCAATATGAAGAAAGCTCGCCAGATGCTGCAAGATGACCCGGCGGTGCTGGCCATCGGAGGCTGGATTGGCGGCAGCCCCGACCCAAGTTCCGGCTCGTCTATCATCCGCTGGTGGATAGACAAAGCCAAAAGCGGCGGGCAGTTCACTGAGCAGGTAACTCACACGGTGGACCTGGTGCGGTTCTTAATGGGCGAGGCCACCGAAGTAGCCGCCGTGGCTGCCGAGGGGTTCAATGTGGGCATCCCCGGCTATGATATTGAGGATGCCTGGGCTGTTGCCATCAAGTTCGCCTCCGGCGGAGTAGCTAACCTGTATGCCTGCACCGCCAGCAACGCGCGGGGCGGCGTAACCCTGGATGTCTACGCGAAGAACTGTGCTTTCGAGTTCACTGGTTGGGAGCATAACTGCAAGATCTATCGTGTAGGCGAAGAGGAGCCGGAAGAAGTCCCCGGTGATGAGGAGGTCTTCTATCTGGAGGATGTGGCCTTCATCGAGATGCTGCGCAGCGGCGATCAAAGCAAGGTACAGTCGGACTATGCTGACAGCCTCAAAACCCTGGAGATAAGCATCGCGGCTGACCAGTCGGTGGCCACCGGCGAGACGATACGACTGTAACTATACAGGTATTGAAGCGAGATGGGATTAACTAGGCTACCGCAGGTGACCTGAGAGTCACTTTATATTGTCACGCAACGTAACCCAACACTAGCCTCTCCGTAGTACAGACGCGACACCTTACCCGTCGCGGACAGCTCTGTCGCCCGGAGAGGCCCCAGGAGGCACAAAGATGCAACGACCTAAGATTGGCCTGCAATTGATAGTGTATGGAAAGCGTCCAGAGGAGGACTTGGTTGGGGTAGCTCAGGAGATTGCCGCCGCCGATTATGACGGGTTCGAAGTCGGCGGCGTGATCCCTGATGCCTACGACGCAGACGCCATAAATGGGATTCTGGCGCAAACTGGCCTGAAACTGACTGGTGTGCACGGCAGCTATGCCGATTTTACCCAGCAAGCCCGCATTGACGAGTATCTCAAGTTCATCAACGCTGTAGGTGGAGAGTATTTGATCTGCTCTGGGGTAGCTGAAGGTGAGGGCATCACCGGCTTTGAGACAGCCGCCGAGACCTTCAATCAGGTGGGAGAATATTGCCTGCAGCAGGGCATAACCTTCTGCTACCACAATCACGCCTCTGAATTCGAGGAGTTCGACGGTGTAAAGGGCATCCACCGGCTCTGCGAGTTGACCGATCCCATCCTGGTCAAACTCAACATTGATGTATATTGGGTAGCTATCGGCGGGGAAGACCCCGGTGAATTTATTCGCCGCTACGCCGACCGGGCGGGATATTACCACTTCAAAGATGGCGCCCCGGGGTCATTTATCGAGCTAGGCCAGGGCATCGTTGACCTGGAGGGGGCTAAGAGCGCGGCCGTGGAGATAGAAGTCGCCGACTGGATAGTCTGCGAGCAGGATAGCACCGATAAGGAAGCGCGGGTATCAATTACTGAGAGCCGAGAGTATCTGCGCTCCATCGGCTGGTAGGGCTTGCAGAACAGAGTTATAGTCTGCTCGCTCAACGGGGCTAGCTATTTGTATCTCCCGTATGCTCTGGGCCGCGTAATCGGGGTTCTCCAACCCCGCCTTGCGTTATGTAGTGTCGGCCTTGGCCCAAGGCGCGCTTTGCCCCGATGGCCGGTAGTCGTAGGAGCGACATTCTTGTCGCGATTGCATGTGCTGAGCCTGTTGAACTGCCCTTCGGAGGGGCCGTGTCGAGCGTAGCGAGGCCGGCCCGCCACAGCAGGCAGCCTAGACCTTCACTTCTACCCACCGCTTTAGGGGCAGGCAATCGCCGGATACTGATATGAAGTACTTGCCTGGTTCCGTCCCCTCCGGGACCTTGATCTGCACGCTCGCCGGCAGCGTGACTTCACCGGAGCCGTCCACCTCCAGCCCCGGTGCTGTGACCGTAACATTGGGTTCCACCAGTTTCTCCCGCCACGGCGCAAAAGCATTCAAGTCCACTGTTACTTCCTGCCCCGGACTCAGAGCAGGCAGGTCATCCATCTGAACTAGCGGCGGACAGTCCGGCAGAGGCAGTAACACCGCCCCAAATCCGCTCTCCATAGTTACATAGGTGCCGTCCGGGGCACGGGTCAACTGCGCCTCCCGCATCTCCAGCGTAGCCGCATCAAATTCATAGGCCCACTGCACCTGGTCGGGTAACTGGGGCAGTTTAACCCTGGTTGGCCCCTTCAGGGCCGAGGCATTCAGATGGCCGCCCACCAGCAGCCAATAGCGCGCCGTGCGCCACAACCGGCCCACCCACTCAGGGTCCTCCGGGGCCCGGGGATCAATGTCGGTAGGGTCACCATACAGCAACGCCTCACGGAAGGTGGCTCGTAACTCGTACCAGCGCAGCGCCAGCCCCACCTTATACCATCCCTTATCAGGCCACCATCGCTCTTCTGCGCAAGCATGGGGAATGCCACCTGGCCAGCCGTTGAGCGCGCGAACGGTCGTGCCCCCGTCCTGCAGGGAATATCCAATGCCGCGATAACTAGGAACGGCCAGCCGCATAGGGGCAAGGTCACGGCCAGGACAGAACTGCACCAGCGCGGCATCACAGTATTCATGGTAAAAGTCTACCGGCTGCTCGGTCCATAAGGTGGCCTGAGGGTTGACCTCATCCATCGCCGCGCGCACCTTCCGGAATAATTGGCGGATCCACTGGTTCCAGCCAAAGGGAGTGTCGTGGTGGTGGGCCGGATTGTAACAGGGCACATAGTAATTGCCAAGCGAGTCTAGGCGGATGCCATCGGCTCCTGTCTGCCACAGCAGCCTCTTGCATACCTCGGCTAGATGGTCTTGCCACTCCTCACAACCCGGGCACATGTGCCAATGCTCCTTGTACCTATCGTACTCGTGCCCGGGGGCATCCAGCCGCGTCCAGCTCTGGCCGCCGCCTCCTAATGTGAGTTCACTGTCTTTGTGCACAATTAGCCCCTCTACATAGAAGTTCATCCGCCGCCCGATGCGGTGCACGGCAGCTACTCCTTCCCGCAGCGCAGTCACCCCACCGATGTCTTCGCGGGGGTAGTAGGTGCCATCCGCATGAATTACCGACTGGGGCGCCTCCCTTCGTTCGCCTGACAAAACCAGGCTGTTATACATGGCCCACTCCGTCAGGTCAGAATGGCTACCCAGATAGAGGCGAGGCAACTGCCGGAAGGAGGTAAAGGCCCCCGGGGCCTCGGGATGCTGCTTGGCCTTAGCGACCGCCTCGGGGAAGGGTATCCAGCAAGGGCCCGACCCCTTAAATAAGTCTACCTCATCTAGCCAGCGCGGCGGCTGCCGCAGCTTAAAAGCCCCCTCAAACCACTGGCGGTATCGGCGGGCCACTACTCGCCAATCGCCCCGATGGACTAACAAACGCACAGTGGGATAGCGATATTCCTCCCCGGACTTGAGGACCTCGGGAGGGAAATAAAGCACTGACATCCCTGCCGGAGGGAAGCGGCGAATAATTTTGTTGCGGATATCAGGGTCCATAACAATGAACCCTAACCCCTCATCCTTGGTCGGTTCATAGACTGCCTGCCACTGCATTGGCATCTGCCTGGCCCTACCATAGATGCCGCCGGTATTTACCCATGCTGGTTGGCCCGCCGCCCCACATATGTTGAGATCAAGCCCTAAGTTGCTTTCCCGCTGCTCTCCCAACCGCAGTCCACTCAGATAGGGGAAGGCCGTCATAATGCTCTGAGCCTGGTCACCGTCATTACGCACCGTCAGGGTGCAGTCCGCCGCCACCTCCTCGTCAGGCAGCCGCACCTGCAGCTCAAACCGCAGATAATGCGCCACGTGATGTAACACGAGTTTTAGCACCCCGGCCTCGCCGACGCGCTCAAAAGACCAATCTACCAGCCGACACATCGCCGGCTCTACCGGCTCTCCCCCTAACGACTCCGGCGCTGCATTCAGCGTATAAGCCTTGGTTATGCCCGCCCACACCCGAAACGGGTTGCCTTCTGGGCCAGGGTCCTTGATATACTCATCTCCTGTGACCCGATTACGGAGGCTGACCAGCGCCCCACTGCCAATATCAAAACCCACCTCCACTAGCCCATTGGCCAGGCCCACCATGGTCTCTGTCTGTATCTGCTCGCACCTCCCTGTCTGGGCCATAACAGTATTACCTCCTAACAAGCACAAAATCACCAGCCCACAGAATAGTTGACTCCATTGGCTCGTAACCAGTCGCTGCAGAAAATACATATCACTCACCTGTCCTGTCAGATGGCAGTAGTTTACAGTGATAGTACCTGCCTATAGGTTATTATTCTCCGAACTCGACGCCCTCACATCCACCCATCGTTTTAGGAGCAGGCAATCGCCGGATACTGATATGAAGTACTTGCCTGGTTCCGCCCCCTCCGGGACCTTGAGCGGCACGCTCGCCGGCAGCGTGACCTCACCGGAGCCGTCCACCTCCAGCCCCGGTGCTGTTACAGTAACATTGGTTTCCACCAGCTTCTTGCGCCGGGGAGCAAATGCGGTCAACTCCACTGTCACTTCCTGGCCAGGAACCAGGGTGGACGGGTCATCCATCTGGATTAGGGGCGGACAGTCCGGCAGAGGCAAAAACACTGCGGAAAAGGTATTCTTTACTGTGACGAATATACCCTCAGAGGTACGCTCCAGGGGCGCGGGTTCCATTTTCAAGGTAAGAATGTCAAACTCGTAAGCGCTGTCTACGCTATCGGGCAGCTCCGGTAGCTTAACCCGCAAAGGCCCAGCCAGTGGCGAGCCGTCCAGGTAAGAGTGAGCGTTGTATGGCTCACTATCAATGTAAGCATGACCGCCGATCATAACCCAATACTTAGGACTACACCACAGCCTGCCCAGCCATTTATCATCGTCCTCGGCTTGGGGGTCAACATCGGTGGGATAGCCATAGATCATCGCCTCCCGCAGGGTGGCATGGAGCTCTGGCCAGCGGGTCACCGGCCCGGCATCCTTCCATCGTCCGAAGGACCCATGAATCCAACCCCAGTCTTCCGCCTTCACATAGAGATACGGGTTTTCGGCCACCAGGCCATTAAGAGCGGCCAGGCCGGCGTCGCCGTTATTCCGATGACCGTAATAGTACAGCCGGTAGCTGGTCGGGCAGGCGATCCGCACCGGAGGAACCTCAGCACCGGGACAACGCTGACACAGCGCCCCGTCACAGTACTTGCCATAGAAATCCACGGGGTGCTCGGTCCACAGTGTGGTCTGCGGGTTGACCTCATCCATCGCAGCGCGCACCTTCTGGAGCAATTGCAGTATCCACTTATTCCAATCAAAGGGACTCTCATGGTTGTGAGCTGGGTTGTAGCAGGGGAACCAGGGACTGCCCAGTGAATCCAGCCGGATGCCATCGGCTCCGGTCTCCCAGAGCAGTCGCTTACATACTTCAGCCAGATGGTCTTGCCACTCCTCGCAGCCCGGGCACATACTCCAATGTCCGGGGTACCTGTCAAGTGGCTGGCCATGCTCATCCAGTATCATCCAGCGTTCGCCGACGCCTCCCAGGGTCAGCTCACTGGTCTTGTGCACGATTGTCCCCTCCACATAGAACAGCACTCGGCGCCCAATGCGATGGGCCGCTGCCACCCCCTCCCGTAACGCCGGCGCTCCCCCCAAATCATGGCGGGGGTAATAGGTGCCATCGGCATGAACATAATGCCCTGCTTCCTTCGGGGCATCCGATAAGACCAGGCTATTATACATAGCCCATTCCTTCAGATCATAGAGATGAGGATCATTCAGATACAGACGCGGCAACTGGCGGAACGAGGTGAAGGCCCCTGGCACATCAGGCTGCTGCTGGGCCGCAGCCACCTCCTCGCCGAAGGGAATCCACGGGCCAATGTACAGGTCCACATCGTCCAGCCACGCCGGTGGTTGTCGCAACTCCCAGGCATCGCTTATCCACTGGCGGTACTGACGCGCCACTACTCGCCAATTCCCCTGGTGAACCAACAAGCGTACTGGTGGATAGCGCAATTCTTCTCCCGGCTGAAGCGTGTCCTCGGGAAAATACAATACTTCCATCCTCGCCTCGGGGTAACAGCGCATGTACTTGTTACGAATATCGGGGTCCATAATAATGAACCCTAGCCCCTCGTTCTTGCTCGGCTCATAGATAGCCTGCCACTGCATTGTCATATGTCCCCCACCGTATACCCCACCGAAGTTAGTCCAGTGCTCATGCCATGCCGGCAGGCCGGCCGTACCACTGTTAGCAACCATAACCCCCAAGTTAGGCTCGCGACTCTCTCCTAGGCACAGCCCGCTCAGATATGGAAAAGAGGTTAGAATTGTCTGGGACTGGGCGGCGTCATTGGCCACGGTCAGAGTACAGTCCGCGGCCACATCATCGTCGGGCAATTTCACTGCCAGCTCCAAGCGCAGGTCCGTCGCCGCGTGGCGCAGCACCAATGTTATAATGCCGGCGTCGTCAACGTGCTCAAAAGACCAGTCTTCCAGCCGACAATTGGCCGGGTCCACAGCCCGGCCCCCTAAGGACTCCAGGGCTAACTCCTGGATAGCCTCCTTCACGGGACATGGCTCGGTAATGTTGGCATATATGCGGAACGGACTGCCTTCTGCGTCGGCATCTTTGAGGTACTCATCTTCCGTGGCCCGATTGTACACGCTGACCAGTGCTCCGCTTTCTTTGTCAAACCTCAACTCTACCTGTCCATTAGTCAAACCTACCTCAGTCTCTGTCTCTATTTGCTCGCATCTCACTGTCTGGGTCATAGCAATACCTCCTGTTAAGAAGTTCTTACCGAGTCCCCTTCTCTACTTGATACAGCAATTCCTTCCTGTACACAATGGTCAGAGTAGTTATTGACTGGGGGACGATCGCTGCGGTCTACATCTAATCGAGGTGGTAATGACGTCCCAGGAGAGCCGGCAGAGCTATTTGCCCGCAGTAAGGTACTGATGTATTGACTGAGCAGCGCGGCGGCCATCGCCCATGCCCCGCACCACCGTCTCCTCGCCGGGAACCAGGTCACCGCCGGCGAAGATGCCCGGGATACTGGTCGCCAGAGTATCGGGGGTGACGATTACGTGGCCCCGGTCGGCCAGCTCTATTCCGGGGACGGCTATGGGAACCAGGGGGCTGACGCGGGCGCCAATAGCAATAACCACGAGGTCAGTATGGAGAGTAAACTCCGAGCCTGCAATCGGGATCGGTCGCCGCCGGCCCGACTCGTCCGGCTCACCTAGTTCCATCCGGAGGCACTCCATTGCGGCTACGTCGCCGTCATCGTCTAGGAGCCGCACCGGCAGAGTCAGAAACTGGAACTTGACGCCTTCCTCTTCGGCATGACGAAGCTCCTCGACGCGGGCCGGCATCTCCTGGCGGCTGCGCCGATACACTATAGTGACGGTCTCGGCCCCTAGCCGCAAAGCCCAACGGCTAGAGTCCAGAGTGACGTTGCCGCCGCCGACTACGGTTACATTACGTCCGCGGCGTATGGGGGTGTCATAGTCATCCCGGTAGGCGCGCATCAGATTGATGCGGGTGAGATATTCGTTAGCAGAATACACCCCGCGCAGATTCTCCCCCTCAATACCCAGGAAAACAGGACTACCTGCCCCG
>JAUWJN010000239.1 GCA_030607655.1 bacterium | reverse complement strand
TAGTCGTAGCCGCGGCAGCCGCCGACATTGTGGCAGGAAGCGGGCGTAGAACTCCAGCCCCTGCGGCCCAGCATCAAGCGCCGGGCGAGGCTCAAAGTCGCGGACCTCGGGCTGCAGGTCCTCAATTTCGTCGGTAGATACATACGGGGGATTGGTCACTACGACCTCTACCTGCTGAAGAATCCCTGCTTCCTCCAGCGGGTCCAGGTACGGCCCGGACAGGAAATGTATCTTGTCGCTGAGGCGGTGTAATCCGGAATTCTCGGCTGCTAGCTGTAATGCCTCAGCCGATATGTCGGTAGCGTAGATTCTGGCGGCGGGCAGCAGTAAGGCCAGGCTAATGGCGATTACGCCGCAGCCGGTGCCCAGGTCGGCAATTACCGGCTCGGACAGGTGCTGCCGGCAGTGAGCGGCGACTGCTTCCACCAGCAGTTCGGTCTCGGGCCGGGGCACCATCGCCCGCCGGTCGCATTTGAAGACCCAGCCGAAGAATTCAGTCTCCCCGGTGATATATTGCAGCGGCTCGCGGCGGCATCTATGCTGAAGGTACTCCTGAAATCGCTGCTGCTGCTCCGCAGTTAGTGGCTGGTCGGGGAGTACGGGGATTTGGCCAAGTTCTACGTCCAACACGCAAGCCATTAAGCTGCGAGCGTCAAATTCAGGGCTGCCCACACCGGCCTGGGCCAGTTTATCCGTGCCCTCGCGCAGGAGTTGGGCAACAGTAGCCGCGGCCATCACGACTCAGTAATCTCCTGGAGTCGCTGCTGTTGTTCGTGCTGCTGGAGAGCGGCGAGTAACTCATCAAGCTCCCCATTCATTAGCGCGGGTAAGTTATGCAGGGTCAAACCGATGCGGTGGTCGGTGAGGCGGTCCTGAGGGAAGTTATAGGTGCGGATTTTCTCGCTGCGGTCGCCACTTTTTACCTGCTGGCGGCGCTGGGCAGCAATCTCTTGTTGCTGGCGCTGTTGCTCTATTTCATATAGGCGGGCCCGCAGTAGCGCCAATGCTTTTTCCCGGTTCTGGTGTTGAGAGCGCTGGTTAGAACAAGTTACGGATATTCTGGTAGGTAGGTGGGTGATTCGCACAGCAGTTTCGTTCTTTTGCATGTGCTGGCCCCCGGGGCCACCGGCGCGGAAGGTTTCGAATTTCAGGTCGCTGGGGTCGATATCAATGTCAATATCTTCGACCTCGGGCAGGACAGCCACCGTCGCGGCCGAGGTATGCAACCGCCCTTGCGATTCAGTAGCGGGCACGCGCTGGACCCGGTGGACGCCGCTTTCGTGCTTTAATTCGCTGTAAGCGCCGGCTCCCTCAGCCGCAAATATGATCTCCTTGAATCCGCCCATATCTGAAGGACTTTGATGCATCACGTCTGCTTTCCAGCCACGCCGCTCGGCCAGCCGGGTGTACATAGTAAATAGGTCGCCGGCAAATATGGCGGCCTCATCGCCGCCAGTACCGGCGCGGATCTCAATAATCGCGTTTTTCTTATCGGCGGGATCCGGCGGCACCAGAGCGATTAGTAAGCGCTGACGAAGCTGCTCGACACGAGCTTCGGCTTCCGCCCGTTCTGCCTCCAGAAACTGGTGCATCTCGTCATCCTCAGCGTCAGCCATAAGTGTCTCGGCTTCCTGGGCCTGTTGTACCGCGTCCTGATATTCCTGAAACAGCGCCAGGGGTGACTGGAGTTGAGAATGGCGTACTGACAGCTCGCGCAGGCGATTAGTATCAGCAATCACGGCCGGATCGCTAAGCTGCTGCTCTATCTGTTCGAATTCCTGCTGCATTTTTTCAAAGCTGGCTTGCCAGTCCATCTTCATCCCCCTCCACATTGATGGGTTTGAGGTCTATACTGACCGGCTGAGCCGGGGCCGTCGTTGCCGATAGTGAAACTTCCGGAGCGACGGCGGCCAGCGCGTAAATGGCGGTCTGAATCTGCTCGTAGTCGGGCCGCCGGGTGGTCAACAATTGTAACAATAGCCCGGGGCCGGCCAGCACTTGGGCCAGCAGAGAATTGCGATGCCGGCCGGCATAGCGCAATATCTCATACGAAATGGCCGCAATTGGTGGCAGTACGGCCAATCGCAACAGTAGCCGCAGCCATAACGCCGGCCAACCCAGAAAGCAATTGACTATTATCTTCATCACAATGACCAGCAAGATAAAGGCGGTGCCACACCGGGGGTGCAGAGGGCTGAAGTTCACACAATTCTCAGCCGTGACCTCCTGGCCGGCTTCAAGGCAATTGATGGTAGCATGCTCGGCGCCATGATACTCAAAAACTCGCCGCACGTATGGCATAAGCGAGATGGCCAGAATGTAAACCACCACTACTAGCAGACGCACCAGGCCCTCGGTAACGTTCTTGGCGATACTGCCCATCTGGTCAGTGCCGGGTATCAGACCCACCACCCAGGTGGGTAACAGAGCGAATAGCCCCAACCCCAGGGCTATCCCTGCCGCCATACTCAAGACCATCAACGCCCGGCTCAGCCCAGTGGCCGGCTTCACTTGCTCCTGACCGCCGTGCTGGGCGGCCAGCTTTTGCTCCTCCTCCTGGGCCACTACTTGGGCGGAGAACTGCAAGCCCTTCATACCTAATGAAAGGGCTTCAATCAAGGCATAGTTACCCCGGATAAGTGGCCACCGGTGCCAGCCCTTCTCCTTGGCGGCGTAGCCGGTTAGAGGCTCGGAGAGCAGGTAGACCTGCCCGTCCTGGCGGCGCACCGCTACTGCGTACCGGTCGGTGCCCCGCATCATTACCCCCTCCAGCACGGCCTGGCCACCGTAATAATGTTGGTCCTCATTAGCGTTCATTTTCTGCTCTGTCCCACTAGTCCTAGTGCCAATGGCAAACCCAGGCCAAGAAAGCCTGGGCACGGCTAGCAATCACCAATTGAACCTAGCTACTCGTCGGCGTCTGCGGCGGCCTCGTCAGTATCTTTCGCTGTCTCGTCTCTACCTATACCGGTGTCCTTGTACCTGTCCTGCAAGCCGTACTTGCGGATGAAGCGCTCCACGCGGCCCTCGGTATCTATAATCTTCTGTTGGCCGGTGAAGAAGGGATGGCACTTGCTGCAGATCTCCACGCGGATCTCCGGCTTAGTTGCGCGGCTCGTGAAGGTCTCGCCACATGCACAGGCCACGGTGCACTCCATATATTCGGGATGAATGTCCACCTTCATACTGCTTACTCCTCGTCTTAGTTACTTCCCACCTCGGCTTTTGACGATGATAGTATAACATACTTTAGCGACTGGGGCAAGGAATCTGGGCCTAGCACATTTAAGCCTTGACTTGTTTGCCCTCTCGCTATTATAATCTAAGGCAACTTTTCCGAGAGTCTGAGATTGGATTTATGATCCAGGCGGATATGTCCTTCAGGGAGATGATGAACCATGGGTCAAGTCCGGATAGGCATAGTAGGTGTTGGCAGCAATGGCCGCGCTTTCGTTGACAGTTATCAAACGAATGAGAAGGCACGATTGGTCGCTGTCTGTGATACGGACGAGGGTCGCTTGCAGGCCGTTGCTAATGAGACATCGGTACAGTGGGCAACCACCGATTTCAACGAGTTGGTGACCTACCCCGATATCGACGCAATTTCGGTGCATACCGCCGATGCCTCCCACGCACTCATCACTATTGCGGCACTGCGTCATGGCAAACACGTGTTCGTGGAAAAACCACTGGCGACCCAACTGGAGGACTGCTACGACATTATTGATTTGAGCGAATCTACCGGACTGAAGGTCCAAGTCGGGCTGGTGCTGAGATTTGACCCGTTTTTCCGGGGGATTAAGCAGATGGTGGCGGCCGGGGAATTGGGGCAGGTCTTCTACGCCGAGGCTGACTACATCTGCAATTATTTGTTCCAACAGGGCATCCGGGAGGCAATTCGAAGTACTTACGATATTGCCTTTGTTAATGCGGGCACCCATGTGTTTGATCTACTGCGTTGGTATCTCGGTGAGCCAGTGGAGGTCCAGGCCTATGGTAACCAGAGAATGTCTAATTGGCCGGAGCCGGAGCTGAAGGATGACCTGGTTTGTGCTATCTACAAGTTCGCCAG
>JAUWJN010000097.1 GCA_030607655.1 bacterium | reverse complement strand
GTATAGCCAACCGTCGTCAGAGGCAACAAACACTCGCTCCCCCGCGACGGTGGGGGCGAAGCGAATAGGAGCATCAGTAAAGAAGCTCCACCGCTCCCGACCCGTGGTCAGGTCGAGGGCGTACACCTTATGGTCTGCCGAGGATCCGAAATACACCAGTCCGTTGGCTATGGCAGCCTGGTAGGCGTAGTCGAACGCTAAGCGGTTCAGCTCTCGCCCTGGCTCGGGCCAAGCTGGCCGCGGGGCGTGCCGGGGCACATAGACCCATTGCAAATGAAACGGCGCTTTCAGTTGTTCGGCACTGGCCCCACTGCGGGCGGCATCGTAGCGATACGTCGGCCAGTCAGCTCCTACTACCGGAGCTGCCAGCAGACCCAGCAGAATGATGCCAGCAGCTATGGGCCTCAAAAATCCTCGCGCTCTCATCAGAATACCTCCGTGGCGTGACTGTTACGAAACTTCAGTCTATGATAGCCGGGGAGGGAATTCAAGTCAATAGTGTTTGGCGTCAGCGAAATCTGGACACGTAGGGGCACTTTGCTAACGAGCATTTGCTTGGGCCAGAGGAGGCCATACTCCCCACAGGACTATAGCCCTGCGGAAGTTGCGATTGGCGCTGGACGCCCCACCCCCAGTTGGCTTGACTCACTCCGTAAAGCGGTCATCATGTCCACAAGGAGGAGTAACCAATGGCCGGTTTGAGAACGAAACGCAAGCAGCAACCAAAGTCAGCGGCAGTGAAAATACAAGCCTCATCCGCAATACGCGCCAGGCCACGTGCAAGAGCTAACGACCGCCGATACAGTATTTCCGCTGCTCGTCCCTACTCTGCAATCTATTGCTTAGACCGACACTCCCCACAAGCTCTATTATTGGCTGTAAGGTTTATTGCTCGACACAGCAATTCCTCCTCATGCTGGCTATATGTGTGAATAGCAGGAGATTGCAGGTCTCAGAAAGGGGTTTCGCCCCGAATTGAGCAACATTAATGGGCTTGGGGCAGATAACAAGCCCTATCCCCCTGGGCATAGGGTCAAAAGGGGATATACCTGGCGGGGGATACAGTTAGGTATGTCGGCCCCACGGTAGGGCAAAAGACGCTAGGCTGACAGGCCGTTCAACGTATCTGGTAGCCTGTCTGGTGATCGGTTAGCCGCTGGTGGCCAAAGCAGCACGCGGGCTTGATACTGCCTGCTCACTTAAGATCCTCGCCGCCGGGACGTCCACCCATTCGTTTTGCATCTGACTTAGGGCCCTTACGAAGTAAACTGAAACGTATAGAGCTTCGTCCGTCTCAATTTGAACTTCAACTTTATAGGTTGGCCCTGGAGGTTTGAAACGTCGGGATTGTTTTTCCATGTGACCGTCGCTGCGATGTGATTGAGATCGATGGGATCACAGTCCTCCATGCTGAAACCAGGAATGTTGTGGCCGGCGTCATCCTGAATTTGCACAAATGCTTCTCCCAGTCCACCGCAATCAATGTTCACTTGCAGCCTTTTGCCGCTATGACGTAACAGCTTCGTGCAGAACCATCCTTCTCCCAGGCCGCTGGAAATCGATATGAATCGGTCCTTTTGCTGAACAAGCCTGAAAATGCCGCCAACGCGCTGGTCGCTGCCCGGGGCAAGAATACCGTGGGTCGTCCGGTTCCCGCTGTAGTACTGGTAGACCTCGTCATCTCGCGTGATCAACCCGGGCGCGATCATGATAAACCCGCCGTCAAGTTCCCCGTATATACCATACCTCACATAAGGCCGTCGGTCGGGGCGGGTCCAATGTCTGCCGTCTCGACTGACCGCCAGTTGCGTCTCGAACACGCCATCGTTGGCTTGAACGAAATAGCGATGTCCTTCCCGTCCCCGGCGGTCTGTATTACCTGGATACGAGCGATACAAGCCGGGGAAGCCAAGATAGACCCCTTGGGCATATAAGGTTGCACTGATATGATTGATGTCCAGGCCGGGCAAATCGGGATCCAACTCATCGACGTCCATAACCGTGTCAAGCTCGTCCTCAATGTAGATGGTCCCGGTACTGTCGCATGTCCGTTCGGACTTCTTGTACGGCCAGGGGGCCTGATCCAAATGATCGAACTCACAGCGGACGGTTATTCTTTTTCCGGGGAACCCTCGAAGGAAAGCGACGTATTTGCCCAATGTGTCATCGTAGATAAGCTGATTGTTTGTATCGGCAGAGAACGGCAGCACCGGCTTCGGTTTCGTTGTCCAGTTGATCCCGTCAGGAGACACACTGACATAAAGCTGCCGTCCGTATTCAGTAACGGCCATGAACTTCTCTTCGGGCGGGCCGAGAGGATTTATGGCAGGAACATAGATCTCCCCTGTGAATGGATAGATATTGTTCTTCTTGCTTCCTTGAAATTCGACAAGTCCTAGCTCGGGGCGTTCCCAGTGCACGCCATCGTGCGATTCCGCGTAGCACTTGTGATAGAATTTGTGAAGTACATCGATGTCAAGCAGCGGCCAGCCGCATCTGGTGCAGACTACTCTCTTTCCGTCATTTTCCTCCTGGCATCGCGGGCAGGAAACCTTTCCTTCCTCGCCTTCGAAGCGAGAAATCGCGCCATACCACATTTTGTAGACGCCACTGTCTTCCAGGACCGCGCTGGGGGTAACCCGATACTCTTCCCAATGCCGGTCCGGACCCAACACCATCCCCGCCTTTTGCGGCGGTTCCATCTCCAGATGTATGCCCGCACTATCGGTAATGAGCATCTCATCAATGAAGAACTGTGTTTTGCATCCTATGCTTAGTGCGTCCTCGGATTCTTTGATGATAGTTATTCCTTCCTTTTACTTGAGCTGGAATTCTTCGGACATATAGAGACTGTGGCAAAAGTGAGCCTATAGTATTGGAGGTCGGGGTAGAAGTCAAGGGCGAAATGTGCCAGAATTAGATGCTACTGGCAGCCACTTGCAAACAATAGGCGATCGCAGCTTTTCGCGCGGATATTGCTCCACATCTGGGCGTTGTCGCCGGCTGGAAGTTGACAGCGTACCAGGGCCGCAAATTATGCGCAGTCTCGCTTATGCTCAAGAAGGACTGTGCCTTTTGTCTATCCAGCGGCGGCCAAAGTTGCCTCATTGAGGGCGAGAAGCCTCTCAGAAGCCCCCAACTCCCTGATTCTTGCCCATACATATCCGCCATGGGGAGGGATTGATTCCTCGTCAGAGAATCTTCCCGTCACTAATAAGGAGGACCAGCAAATGCGACATACGACATCGTTGGTAAGCTTGTTAGTGGTAGTGATCTTGGTGGTGGCAGGAATCCAGGTAGGGCCGGCGGCCGGGGCAGACAATAGCACTGTAAGTGACATTGCCAGTGCTGATGAACTGCCCCTATGGGCCGAGCAGAAGCCGCTGTGGGAGCTGGCCCAGGGGAGTACCGAGCAACGGCCCATACCCCCAGATGACCCTCAGCCGATCGGGTCATGCTGGAAAGGCAAGGCGGTACGGATGGGCAACGGGGAGCTGAAGGTGGCCCTGTGGGGCCCGCCGGAGCAACTCACCTGGAGTGTCAGCAAAACTGATGTGTGGGATCGGCGTCATTTCCCCGAGAAGCCGATCACTCTGGAGCAGATTCGCGAGCGGTGCTTTGATGAATCATATAACGAGAATCGTTTTGACAACAGAAACAAGTACTATGTTTCAAACAATGCCTATGAGTTTCCGTGCCCCAAGCCGGTGGGCCAGCTCATCCTGATGTGCCCCGACCTGGCCGGCGCTGAGCAGCCCACCACTACCAAGCAGCACAGTGACAGCCTGGTTACCGTGCCGCTGAAGTCCGCGCAGGCTAGCGCGACTCTCCAGAGCGTGGTGATGATGACCCGCAATATCATCATTGCCCACGGGCAGTTTACCGGTCTCACCCAGCCATTGCAGGTGCGCCTGTACCGGCATCGCGACACAATGAGACCGGGTAAGAGCAGCTGGTGGGGGGCTGCGGGGCAGCTTGAGTCCAAACCGGATTATGACTATTCCAAGGATTCCCCGACTAATGACCCCCTGGACCCGCCGCAGGCGGGAAGTGACGGCCGCTTATTCT
The DNA here is from genome assembly GCA_030607655.1 of bacterium. GTDB lineage: Bacteria > Armatimonadota > Zipacnadia > Zipacnadales > Zipacnadaceae > JALGTV01. The sequence goes on along the minus strand of JAUWJN010000097.1, from coordinate 3,961 downwards.
GGATTCGCCAGGACTTCCCCGGCGAGGCCACCTTCCCGCAGGGATTCTGGTACGTCTTTATGGGGCTAGTGGTAGGCGAGGATTACGAGGTGGAGGTTGTTGAGGGCGAAACCGGCCTGGGTACGCCCCCCTACTTCTCGGTCACAGCTCGTGGTGGCAAGGAGGGAGAGACGCGCGAGAGCCTTCCCCACCACCTTATTATTCCATGGTACGAGCTCATCCGCGAGGCCCCAGGCGTGGCAACCACCGCCACTATTGATAACCCAACTCTCACCATTTTGGCTACCGTGGTGACCAGCGCCGAGGCTGATGATCCGATAGCCGCAGCTAAGGAAGAACTTCAGAAGGCTGAGCGCGACGGCTATGAAGCGCTCCTGGCCGAAAACCGGGGCTGGTTCCAAGCACACTGCAACCGCCGGGAGGATGGCCGCATTTACTATCGGCAGCCGGGCTCTAATATGGTCGAAGCGCGGGACGCCCTCTCTTCCTGGTACTACCAGGATACCGCCCGGACCCGGCCAAACATTTGGGAATGGGAGGGCGATAGCGGCTATGCCCATATGGAACAGGACTGGTCGCCGTGGCACGCCGACAATCACCTCAACGAGGATGACTGTACGAGCTATTGCGTACACAACCGGATTGATCGCGTCCAGATGTGGTATGACATCGGCGAATTCATTCTGCCCCGCGCGCGTATTAACGCCCGCGAGGTTTATGGCTGCAATGGCGCGATGTGTGGGCTAAGCCATGTCCCAGTTCGGACCCGGACCATCTATCACAGCAATGTTGTCTGGGAACAAGGTATGGAGCTGTGGGCCCAGCTCGCCAAGATGTTCTGGCAGCGCTATGACTACGCTGGCGATGAGGAGTTCCTGCGCGATAAGGCCTACCCAATTCTGAAGGCTGGGGCGGAGTTTTACGCCGATTACGTGACTCTGGAAGAGGATGGCTATTACCATGTCATACCCACCGTCTCCCAGGAGCATTGGGGCCTGACCTATAAATTTGAGCGCAACCAGGATAGCATCTCGGCGCTATGTATGATTAAGTGGAATCTGAACACGGCTGCCCGGGCCGCCCAGATACTGGGCCGGGATGCTGACAAGATTGACACCTGGCGCCACATCGCCGCTAACATGGCCCCCTATCCCACCTACCAGACTGAGGAGGGCCCCATCTTTGTGGATGTACGCGGCGCCCCGCCCATAGCATACAACATAGTCCCGGTGGTCTATCCGGCAGTGCTCGCCGACGAGATAACCCTGGATTCGGCTCCAGGGGAGTTAGAGATAATGAAGCGGACCATCCAGCATGCTCTCCAAGGAGAATCCAGATGGCATCTAGGCACGGCGGAAGTCGAAATTATGGGCAAGCGAACCGGCACCGGGCCCGAAAACCTACTGAACTGTCGCAGTGGGCGCATCCGGCTCTTCCCCACAGTTCCTAAACGGGTTGACGTTGGCTTCCGTAAGTTCCTGGCTAAAGGCGCTTTTGAGGTATCAGCGGAGTACGTGGACGGAGAAGTATCACCAGTATTCATCCATTCTCGCTTGGGCAACCGCTGCCGGCTGGTGAATCCCTGGCCGGGTCGGGAAGTCCTAATCAGGGAAATCGAAGTGGCCGAGCCGCTGCGTATCCGTGGCAGCCACCTTCAGTTCCGCACCCGCCGCGGGGCGACCTACAAGATTGAACCGGCCACCCCATAAAGAAACCGGCCAATCTCGACATCTGTCCCAGAGGCCAGGGCTGTTTTGTATCCTTGCTGCCTTCGTCTCTTCATAGTATAATATCCCTGTGCTAGAATATGAGCAACATCAGCGGGAGGTATTATGATGAGATATTTTGAGACGACAATATTAGCGGGCATTGCCCTGGTGGGAGCGGTTCTCACCACCGGGGCAGTACTGCCCGCGGCAGCAGAGCTGGCCCCGTTTCCTACTCGTGTGGCTGGCAGCGTTCAGGGTATAGGCATCACCAATGGGGATATTGGTGTCATCCTGTGGGGACCGAATAACCGCCCGACCTTCAATGTGGGCAAGACCGACGTCTGGGACCGCCGCTGCTACACCGACAAAGAGCCGGTGGCTACCCTCGCCATGATTAAGGAGTGGGCCAAGACAGGCAACTTCCCCAAAAGGGGGTATAAAGCCTATAGTGCCTATCAGTTTCCCTGCCCGAAGCCGGTAGGTCAGCTCATTATCGGACTTCCCGGCGCCGAGGCGGAGTGGACGGTGGAGGGGAGGGGCCACAAGACTCCCGGCACTCTGATGCTGACGGCGTTCCGAGGCGACCAGCGTCTGGACCTACGCGTGTACGTGCATGCCTCCCGCAGCCTCATCGTGTTTGAGGGATATGCACATGAGCGCCTAGATGGTATGTGGTTCCGCCTCTACCGGCACCGGGACACATTAGAACTGGGCACAGTATATTGGGGCAAGGTGGACTTCGAATATGACTATTCGCAGGATGAAGGCAATGGCCCGATGGACCCACCTGCCTCGGGGTATGAGAAGGACTTCGGGTGGATTAGCCAGGTCTTCCCGGCGGAGCTAACCTTTCCGGAAGGTTTCCGCTACACCTTTGCCGCGGTCAGCTCAGTGCCAGGGGTACGGGTAGAAAGTGTCCAGGGACGGCGCGGGCTGGGGACAGCGGCCCATAGCCCCCACGCGCGGGTAGAGGTAGGAGATTGGCTAAAGTTAGGCTTCGCTACCCACTACCGTCCCATCAATAGAGCGCCGGGGGCCGCCGCGACCTTCCATCTTCCCCCGGTTGAAGGACGCTTCCAAATCCTGGCTACCGTAGTCACCACCACGGAGTCTACCGACACCTTGGCCCTGGCTCGTTCGCGTCTGCAGCAGGCTCTGCCGGAATCGCCTGAGGAGCGCTTTACGGCCCATGAGGCAGCTACCAAAGACCCTGCTTACGGCTTTCTTACTCGGAAGCCCGGCGGCTACTACGGTGATATTCCGTTGTGCGAGGGAATGAACAACTCGTCAAAGTGGTGCTGCCAGGATTCGGCGCCGTGGCCCCGCCGTCACCTTGATGAGCAGCAATACGCGCGGACTTATTTCATCACCAACCGCATAGAGCAAATCGAGCCATACCTTGAGCTTGTGGAAAAGGAGCTACTGCCTTTAGGGCAGATAAACGCCCGCGAGGTCTACGGTTGTCCCGGGGCCAATCTTTGCCTGAGCCACCATCCTGGCCGCATCGAGCGGCCCGTTCACTGCACCATCATCTGGGAGCAGATCATGGGGAGTACCGCGCTGACGATGAAGGCGTTCTGGGAGCGCTACCTCTATACTGGCGATGAGGAATTCCTGCGCGAGCGCGCCTACCCGGTCATTCGCGAGGGGGCCCGATTCTACGCCGCCTACGTGACGCCGGAGGAGGACGGCTACTATCACGTCGTTCCCACCGTCTCACCGGAGCACTGGCGGCTCACCAAGAACTTCTTACGCAACAAGGACTCTCAGTCGGCCCTCAGCCTGATTAAGTATCACCTCCGGGCTGCGGCTCAGGCTGCCGAGATACTGGACGAGGATGAGGAAGAGCGAGAGATCTGGGCGCATATCGCTGCTCACATGGCTCCTTATCAGACCTACGATACCCCCGAGGGTCCTATATTTGTTGATGTGCTGGGCGCTCCGCCCATCACATACAACATCCCCGTACCCCTGACGGCTATTTGGTGGGGTGATGACATCACCCCGGAATCGCCCCCAGAAGTCCTCGCTATCGCCCGCCGGACTATAGAGAGACTCGAGACTACACACCGCCCAGCTAAGGTAGCGCTGTCTAGTTGCCTGCTGGGTGATTATCCGGGCAGTCTGTGCGGCGTGGAAAGCCTGCTGCAATCCCGCGGGGGCTGGGATATGGTCAAGGGGCGCGGCGGCTGGATACGGGTCTTCCCCGCTGTACCGGACAATTACACCGGCAGCTTCCGTAACTATCTGGC
>JAUWJN010000118.1 GCA_030607655.1 bacterium | reverse complement strand
GCCAGATAGTTACGGAAGCTGCCGGTGTAATTGTCCGGTACAGCGGGGAAGACCCGTATCCAGCCGCCGCGCCCCTTGACCATATCCCAGCCCCCGCGGGATTGCAGCAGGCTTTCCACGCCGCACATATGACCCGGATAGTCGCCTAACAAGCAACGACATAGGTCAATCTGATGTTGGCGCATTGAAGTCTTGATCTTCTGGATAGTCCGCCGAGCGATGGCCAGAACTTCCGGCGGCGATTCCGGGGTGATGTCATCACCCCACCAAATAGCCGTCAGGGGTACGGGGATGTTGTATGTGATGGGCGGAGCACCCGAAACATTCTCAGCCGCCTCCCCTCATGTCCTTCTCGCACCTGCTCAGGTTATCTCTGAAGAGCTTGGTATGCCGATGATCCGCACCGAGCGCTCTCTCCGCTATCGCCAGCGCCTGCTCATACCGCGGCAGCGCCTCCTTGTGCCTCCCTGGCTGCCATATAGCCCCGCCAGGTTCCTCAGTCTTCTGGCTCCGTCCGGCTGTGGTTCGATCGAACGCCCTTTCCCGTGCTCAACAGCACCCTCATCATCAGCGGCACCGTCTCCTCATGCCTCCCCTGCGCGCTATAAACCCACGCAAGGTTGTTCAGGGTTGCAGCCACCTCCGGATGGTCCGGCCCCAGGGCCTTCTCGTATATCCCCAGTGCCCGCTCATATAGCGGCAGCGCCTTCTCATACCTGCCCTGTGCCTTGTACAGCTCCGCCAGGTTGTTCAGGCCCGCGGCCAGGGTTGCATCGTCAGGCCCAAAGACACGTTCCCAGATGGCTACGGCCCTTTTTGCGAATGGCAGTGCCTCGTCATAGACCCTCATATCGCGGAGGAACCAGCCGATAATGTTCGAGAGGCGAGCGACGCCCTCGGTTTCCCCCTCGCTCTTTTCTCTATCAGCAACCGCTGCCGCGTAAGATGAGCCCGGCTCGAAGCGCCCCTCCAGCGATCGCCAGTAGCCCATCCACTCGTACTTACGATCTTGCGCCCAGGCATAGTCAAAGAAGTCCAGGTCGCTAAGCGCCCCAGCGAGTGCCTCCCACATTTCGGCTCTCTCCAATTGATAGGGCCACTCATCCAGCCGCCGGGGCAGCGGCGCCGTCGCGAAGTACGCTGCCAGTTGCCGGTGCCTGCTCTGATGGTCCGGGTAGCGATCTTGCGCGGCCTTCCACAGGTGCCGATGGAAGAAATCAAACAACTCGCCCCGCTGCACCAGATAAGCCGCGAGACTACGGCGCAGCCGCGCCCACAACAGCCGCGGAATCTCCGCCTGAACCTCTTCTTCCAACATTTCCAGCAGCTCCCGCTCCGCCAGGCCATGCCGCGAGCCCGCCAGCAGCGACAGCGCACTGGGCACCGGGAAGTCCCGATGATCGCTCTCCACCCGCGCTAGCACCTGGCCGAACAGACCAGGCACATCCTCGGCCAGGCTCTCAATACGCGCAGTTAGCTCCTCAAAGACTCCGAACAGCCGCAGCTCCTCCAGCGTCACCCGCAGGTACAGGGGATTGTCAGTGGCTTCATGGGCCAGGAGCGCCCGCATCTGCCGCTCGTCCAACTTCTTCCTGTATTGCCCCAACACCGTCCGCACTATCTCTTCCCGGTCCTCGTCGGCGAGTGGGGGGATGATTATCTCCTCGGCTTCCCGACGGCGCAGGACCTCCAGGCAGTCGCCCTCCAGACTGCTGACGACCAGGCGCACATTCTCCGGCAGATGCAGCGGCAGCCAGCCCAGCCCGTGGGCCGCCTCCTGCTCGTCAAGCTGGTTCAGCGCATCAATGCTCAGCACCACCCGCCGCTGCTGGGCCGCCGTCTGCAAAAAGCTCAACAGCGTATCGGACAGCTCCTTGTCATCCTCAGGAACCTCCTGCACCAGGTCAAACTCACGCTTCAATTCCTCGCACGCTTGGCGCAGCAGGCGAAAGTGGTTGGTTGAATCGGGGCTGGCCCCAATGAAGTGGGCGAAGACGAAGTCATTGGGATGGCTCGGCGTATACTCGCCGTACCACGTCGCCAGGAACGCCGACTTCCCGCACCCGGACTCGCCCGTAATCACAATCGGCCGTCGCTCCTCGGCCGCCACATACTCGGTCAGCCGGCGCTTCTCCTCCGCCCGCCCGATGTGGATGCGTGACAGCCTCGCCACCAGCGCCTCGTGCATCTCCCGCTCCACCACCAGCGGGTCTTCCTCGGGCGCCTCCTCGGGATACTCCGCGCAGATGGCTTCCCACAGGTCCTCCAGAACCTGATTGCCAAACTCATCCAGACCAACCACCTGGCCCTGCTCGGCATCCCAACGACACGGATAATCCTCCCTCACCACCGTCCTAGCCGCGCGTATCTCCGCTTTAAGCCCCGCCAGCTTCTCTTCGGCCTTTGGGCTCTCCGCGACGAAGTTCTCTCTCGCCGCCGCCGGTATATCTTCAAGATAGGCGGGATCGCGGAAGTAGAAGTAACTGCGGTTGGCCATCGCCGGGTTGCGCAGCACGCCGTGGATTATCTCCAGGGCAGTGATGGAGTGCTCCCGATACTCCGAGAGCCAGGGGTTATCCAACTCAGCCTCTTCGGGTATCTCGTCGGGCACCCAGCCATAGCGCTGGCCGAGCATGCCGATGAAGAATGGCCGGCACCGGTCAATCTCCTCCAGACATACCTCCAGAACCTTGCCCTGCTCCGCCTCCGCTTCGGTCACGCCCCAGCGCAGGTCCAAATCCACTAGCTGCAGCGAGCGCTCGGCCATGCGCTCGCGCAGCTCAGGGAAGACCACCTTGGCCAGGTGATCCCGCTCCGCGTGCATATCACGGAACGTTGACGAGACGAAAACTCGCACTGTATGCCAGGCAGTCGCCATTCATATCACCTCCGCAAGCGGCGGGGGCGCCGCCGCATAGAGCCAGGTCGTGCTGCGGTCAATGTGGTATAGTTCCACTCCGCATCTGCTTTTCCCTTGCGCACTCATGCCTAACGACTTACCTAAAGACACAAGGTGACAAAGCCACGAACCCTAGCCTAGAGCCGTCAGTACAACCTAGTCCTAAGGAGCAGTATGAGGGTGAGTCAACTGCCATGGGGGCGAAGACTGCAGAAGAATTGAGCTAATCGCGCGATGATTGGCTCGGCTGGCTTCGCCAACTCACTCCTCATGAAGGCGAGTTCCCAATCGTAAAAGTGCTTACTCTCCAGTTCGGGTGGCGGCGGCACTTCCTTAGGGGAAGCCAGTGGCACCGGATCGATGAAACCTATGCCTCGGATTCGCAGGGCGCAACGCCACTCCCTTTCAACCCATTTCGAATCTCTGGCATGTGTGGACCAGAACAGGTAAAAGACATCCGCTGCGCAGATCGCGCGCAGGAGTTCCTCTTCCCAAGGCTGGCCTGAACGGAGAGATGCCTTGTCAAAGAGAACTTCTAGTTCAGGCATCACTTTGTGCATTCCGTGAATGCGAGCTAAGACTTCATTGGTGTCCTTCTCAGAATAAGATACAATTGTATCTGCCAGCCGCCTTGCGCCGCTGCCGCCTGGCCCATCTGCATTAGGTCCACGGCCTGGGTGCTAGGACTAGTCAGGTTCCAAGTAATTGTACCGTCTTCATCCGACAGCACCTATAGGTCGTCGGGGGCTGCCTGGGTTTCACAATCGAGGAATGACTCGAGAAGGCCACGCGCTTGCTGCGGTAGCAACTTGCCAGCGAGACCGATGGCTTCCAACCGCACACTGGGATCGCCTGGCTTCCATTGGAGCCATCGTGGTTCTTTGCAAAACACCTTCACGAGAGACTCAAGTGGTGGCTCAGTTGCCTCTGCCAATCCGCGTATGGCTTCGATGCGAACCGACAGCTCCGAGCTCTGCAGCGTGTTCATTGATGATTGAGTGTCTCCCTCGGGACTAGTCATCATCGCAGCTATCGACCACAAGACCAATACTCCTACCATACAGTGAACCACTGCTGTGGCCCTATTACACAGATCCAATTTCATCACCGTTCGTCTACTTTCTCCTTCTCATAGACTTCATCACTGGATCGTGGATACTCATTACATGGCTACACTACCACAATATAAGTCAGTTGTTGGCTTTGTAGGTATTTACCCTCTGGACAGTAAACAGTCGCAATAACCAATATCAGTCAAGAAGGAATCCCGGCGGCAATGCAGGAACCTGGTATCAGTGGGGTGTCTTCTGGGTCAGGCGAATGGCAAATGGTTAGCACTACCCCGGTGTCATGGGGCTGGGCCGGGCAGTACAAGGCGGGTGTTGCGAGGGAACCAACGTAAAGACTTCTCGCGTTTATTACCTTGACAAGTAACATCTGATTCTTTATAATGGCAGTTATAGGCAGCACGGCCGGCTGCCGAAGGCCGGCCTTTAATAATGTTTAGCAGAGTTACCCCCAAGGCGAGAGGCTATCCTTAAGCCCCCGACGCAGGAATGTACAGATTGGTGCCCGATGGCGGGTAAACTAGCGTGATAACCAGAAAGTAGGGAATGCAATGACTGATCCTGAGCAGCGGTCCATTGACCCGGCTGCGCAACAGATGATACAGCGGGCCGCAGATGAAGAAGTTGACTTGGTCTGGGACCGATTCGAAGCGATGCGCCGATGTCGCTTTGGTGAGTTAGGCATATGCTGTCGGATCTGTCACATGGGTCCATGCCGGGTCGGTCCAGAGGGTAAGGGTCCGCAGCAGGGCATTTGTGGGGCAAGTGCCGATGCGGTCGCAGCGCGCAACCTGGTGCGGGGGATCGCCGCCGGGGCGGCAGCTCACTCTGACCACGGCCGCGATGTCGCGCACGCCTTTCTGGAGGCCGCTCGCAATCCCGATAGCGGCTATGAAATCCGAGACCCGGACAAGCTGATGAGAATTGCGCTGGAATATGGTGTTGAGATCGAGGGGAAGTCGGTCCCGGACATTGGTGTGGCCGTGGCGGAAAAGGCCCTGGCCGAGTTTGGTCAGCAGGACGGTGAGCTGACCTTTGCCCTGCGGGCGCCCGAGGCCCGGGTCAAACTGTGGCGCAAGCAGGGGATTATGCCTCGCGGGGTGGACCGAGAGATTGTCCAGATAATGCACCAGACCCATATGGGAGTAGATGCGGACTATAAGAACCTGATGCGGCAGGGCCTACGGGCAGCCCTGGCCGATGGCTGGGGCGGGTCAATGATTGCTACTGACCTGCAGGATATTTTGTTCGGCTCCCCGGAGCCTATTCGCTCTAAGACTAACCTTGGGGTATTGAAGGCTGACCATGTAAACATTGTGGTTCACGGCCACGAACCAGCCCTTTCTGAGATGATAGTCGAGGCCGCCAGAGACCCCGAACTGGTCAACCGGGCCCAGGAGCTGGGGGCTAAAGGCATAAACCTGGTCGGTCAGTGCTGTACCGGTAATGAACTGCTGATGCGCCAGGGCGTGCCGTCAGCAGGTTCGTTTTTGCACCAGGAACTAGCCATTATGACTGGGGCAGTTGACAGTATGGTGGTGGACGTACAGTGTATTATGCCTGCCCTTGCCAATCTATCAGAGCGCTTTCATACCAAGTTGTTGACCACCTCACCGAAAGCGAAGATGCCCAGGGTCCAGCACCTGGAATTCCGTGAAGACCAGGCGCTGGCGACCGCCAAGCAGATTGTCTCCATCGGGGTCGAGAACTTTGCCAATCGCAATGGTCAGGACATTCAGATACCCGAGGAGCAGATGGATTTGATAGCCGGCTTTACGGCTGAGTATGTCAATACCCTACTTGGTGGCCGCTTCCGGCCTTCCTATCGGCCACTGAACGACGCCATTATAACTGGACGGCTGCGGGGCGTAGCGGGCGTGGTGGGCTGCGAGAATCCGGAAATCCCGCAGGGCTACGGGCACGTGGAGATGGCTAAGGAGCTGATAAGGAACGATGTGTTGGTGCTTGTTACGGGCTGTTCGGCTCTGGCCGACGCTCGCGCGGGTCTGTTGCGACCCGAGGCTGCCTTTGAATTGGCGGGCAAAGGCCTGCAGGAGGTCTGCGAAGCTATTGGTATGCCGCCGGTGCTGCATCTCGGCTCCTGTGTAGACAACAGCCGCATTCTGGTAGCCTGCGCCAATATGGTGGCCGAAGGCGGCTTGGGTGAAGACATTAGTGACCTGCCGGTAGCGGGTGCGGCGCCCGAATGGATGTCGGAGAAGGCCCTTTCCATCGGCTACTATGTCGTAGCTTCGGGGGTATACACTGTGTTCGGCACTCCCCAGAACATAATGGGGGCGAAGAATCTGGTGCAATTTGTTACTGACGAGATGGAAGAGATGGTCGGGGCGCGGTTTGACTTTGAACCTGACCCCATCAAGGCGGCTCATCTGATGATCGACCATATGAATCGTAAACGCGAGGCGTTGCGGCTGGCACCAATGATGTATGAAGAGGTACCAGTAGCCGCTAGCTAGTGTGTGTATCTGTGGCGTCATCGGGTTGATACCCGCGGGCAGGACGGGGGCCAAGTGCGATCTGCTCGCCCGCCGATAGAGGCGAAATACTATAAGCGCGGTTAGTGTTTGTATTGTCAAGGAGGTTTGCCGCAGATGTCCAAAGAGGTAGCAACTGCAGCTATTAGGGCTTCACATGAGATAGTAGCGCGAGTTGATAAACAGCTTCAGGCAGCGCTTGAAGAGCACGGCTCCGATCAGCAGGTGGGATTTCCCCAGACCGCTTTTTACCTGCCTATGGCTTGTGCCCTAGTGGGCGCAGAGGTCGAAAATCTGGGGCAAATGCAAGAAGTGCTGGACTATACCAAAACTTTACTGACCGAAGAACCCAGCGACTCAGTATGGCTGCCCTATCTCAGTGGGGCTTTGGACGCCGGTGTGGCCACTATGTTGTCCGAGGAGATGCTGATGGCCCTGCGGTATCTGGCGGGGACCGAGCCTCAAGACGGCTGGCATGGCTTCATCTCTGATACTGTCTTACGTAGCTTGGGTATACAGTTGGTAGATGGCCGGCTGCCGGGCTTCGCCGCGGTGGTAGGCGCCGCACCGGATAATGAAACCGCGGTCTACATCATCCGCGAACTGCAAAAGCGCAACATCATTACCTTCCTGATTGTTAACCACTACGGGCAGACTATGCGCGACCAGTTACTGGAGGCGGGAGCGCTGGACAAGAGCATAATGGAAGACCCTGCCGCTGGTTGGGACACCTACATCGTCCCGCTGGGCCCGGATACCGAGTCAATAATCTACTGTCTTAACTGGGCCATCCGCGGGGCCTTGACCTTCGGCGGCCTTCAGAAAGGCGACTGGAAAGCCTGCCTGGACTACACCCGTGCCCATATTTT